>CACZRQ010000178.1 GCA_902783615.1 uncultured Bacteroidales bacterium
AAAACTTGTGCAAACCGAACGCAGAGCCAAGCTTGCTTGAGGTATGCTGAGGTGCAGCCAAGTTTATGTAAAAAATCAAGGGCTGATACTCCGAGGCTACAAAAGACTTCGCTTATTGCTAAGCGGCATAAAACTCGCTCCGCTCAAACAGTCTGAGTTTTTTAACAAAAAACTTTCCTGATTTTCTTAACGCTCCAGAAATGAGGTCGGAAAGAGCCATCCGGTTCATTTTTCATTCCTAACATTAGTTTATTTAGGAAAAGTAGAAGAGGCAAGTTTATGATCGCCTCTTTTCCAATGTCACGAAGTGACGAGGGGAGGGAGCATCCGGATGGTAAGTTCCGACCTCACTGGAAGAGCGTGAAAAATTTTGAACCTTTTTGCGTTAAAAGCGGCAGGCTGTCTGAGCGAAGCGAGTTTTTGCCGCTTAGCAAAAAGGTTCAAAATTTAGCTCTGGAAGTGCAGTCGGCACTCTTTCTCTTTGGTTCCTTCTCTTTCTGGTGCCAGAAAGAGAAAGAACATTAGTTTGATTACTTTTCAAAGTAATATAAGAACGTGGCGATGCCATCAAGGGCATGCTTCTTCTGTCCTTCAATTTCAATGTAGAAAGTGATTTCAGCTTTAGCAATGCCTCGCAGGTTCAGCACCGACTTCATATCAGCCACCAATCGGATGCGCTGACCAGAAAGTACCGGCTGGCCGAACTTCATCTTGTCCATACCATAATTCACCATCATCTTCAGGTTGTTGACTTCGATGATCTGCCCCCACAAGTAAGGCAATACCGACAAAGTAAAATAGCCATGCACGATGGTAGTCTTATATGGGCTCTCCACCTTAGCACGCTCAGGATCAACGTGTATCCACTGATGATCGAGCGTTGCATCGGCAAACATATTGATGCGTTCCTGGGTCATCTCCAAGAAGTCAGACTCACCAATGCGATGACCCTCTAATGCCTGAAACTCCTCTAAATTATTGACAACTACTTTTGTACTCATATCATTTATTGCATAAAAACGTATTCAGTGTGCAAATTTACACTAAATTTCCTTATGGTCATAGCTTGAACGCCTATTTTTTGCAGTTACTCGAAAATAGAGGTGACTGGCCGTCCCACCCAGGCTTGGGGTTGCTGGATGCCTAAGATATAGGCAATGGTGGCAGGCACATCGTACTGTATCACCACATCAGGCGTCTCATAACCCTTCTTGATGCCCTTGCCACAAACGATGAATGGAGTTTCAAGCTCCTCGATGGTCATACCTCCATGGCCCTTGTCGATGCCTCCATGATCGGACGACATGATAAATATGGTGTCATCGTATATGCCAGCATCTTTCAACGCCTGGATGAGGCGCCCCACACATACGTCGATTTCTGCCAAAGTAGCATAATATTCAGGCGTGTACCACCCATGCTCATGACCCGTTTCATCAAGGGTTCCGAAATAAGCCGTATAGAAGAAAGGCTTCTTCTGCTTGATGTAGTTCTCGGCAATGGTGCAATTCTTGTTGATATCCACATAACTATCAGGGATGTATTCCCAATGGCTGATGGCCAAGGTATCAATCACAAACTTCACGCCATCCCAATCGAAAGTACAACCTGTTTCAGCCTCTGGCTTTTGCTCACGGATTACCGAATAAATGGTGGGGAAGATGTTGTGATCATTCTGTTTAAATGCAGGAATCTCAGGCACTTTAGAATTCCACTTCGTATATCCGTGCAATTCAGTGGGCGCTCCCATAAACATGGAAGCCCAGTTGATGGCAGATGCAGAAGGCAATACCGAGCGTTTATGAAGGGTATAGCTACCGTTAGCCATCAGATTGCGGATGTTTGGGATGTTGGGTGCCTGACTGAGGTCATGGGCTGCCCATCCGTCGATACCAACCATCACCACATGTTTTGCCTTAGGTTGCAAGGGTTGTTGTCCTGAACCATTGCAAGAAGAGCCTGCCCATGCAAGTAGGGCCAGGCAGGAAAGGAATAAAATCTTTTTCATCGTATCAGGTTTTTATTGTTATCTACCCACAAAAATAATGCAAAGATGTTAGATTGACAAATATATTTCTTAATTTTGCAACGCAAAACCGTAACACCTATATTATAATGAGTATATTTTCTAAACTTTTCGGGAAGAAAGACGAAGTTTCCGCTCAGAGTGCGGAAGATTTCATGTCATTGGTGAGGGTCTATTTCCAGTCGGTACTGGCTGTTAACTTAGGCATTACCAACATACGTGCCATACCTGATGTTGCCAATTTCAAACGCTTGTTCAAGATTCCCACCACAGGTGGCAAGTTAGGCCAGGGTGAGAAAACAGCTTCGAAGAAGATGCTGATGCAGGACTATGGCATGAGTGAGAACTTCTTCAAGGAGATTGACAACTCCATCAAGAAGCATGTGCGCAACCAGAATCAAGTGCAGTCGTATCTATTCATGTACCAAGGTTTTACCGGCGATTTGATGATGATGATCAGCAACCTGATGCAATGGAAGTTGCGCGTTCCGTCAATGTTTGCCAGCGTGATTAAGAGTGCCGTACAGGACACCGTTCATAACATCTGCACCAAGCCTTTATTCAAGAAAGATGACGAGCAGAAGACCGCCATGCAGATTCGCACCTACAAAGAGCGACTGGGTTATTCAGAGGACTGGATGAGTGAGTTTGTGTATAAAGTGGTGATGCTGGCCAAGAAAGAAAAGCGCAGCAAGAACGACGAACAAACAGATAAAAAATGAAAGAAGGCGGTTAAAAAACCGCCTTCCTTGTTTATTAAGAGTATCTTTTAGAACACGTGTAATCCCAAGAATACCATCAAGCCATTCATCAGAATCCAGAAGATGGCGAATGGCATGGTCTTACGCATGATGTCACCATCCTGACCTTCCATGTCGCAAGCAGCGGTAGCAATGGCAATACTTTGTGGTGATAACAGCTTACCACCCTCAGAACCAGCACAGTTGGCAGCAGCCAACCAGTTGGTTTCATTACCACTGACCCCGAAGAATGTGGCATCGTTGACCAAGCCCAACTGACCAGCAGCAGCGGCTTGCAGCTTACCAAACAGGATGTTGGCAGATGTGGCACTACCAGTGACAAAGGTACCTATCGAGCCAATCAGCGGAGCGAAGAATGGGAAAGCAGAACCTGTGAGTGCCACCAGCCCCGTAGCGATGGCCAACGTCATACCCGTATTGTTCATCAGCATGGCCAGTGCTACCAAGCAACAGATAGTGAGGGCCGTTTTCTGCAAGCCATAGGCAGTCTTGGCCAACATCTTCATCAGCTTGCCAAAGCTCAAGCCCTGAATCAGACCACCAATCACAGCACCCAGGAAAATCATCAGTCCAGCATTCGACAACCAGCCAAAAGAGAATGTGTTGCCAATCACAGGCACCTGGAACGAAGTGACGAGGGTTGACTTCAGCAAATCGCTGATGGGAGGCACAATCTTGCTACTAATCAGGATGAAGAAGATGATGAGTCCATATACGCTCCATGCTTTCAGCGTCTTAGCCATTCCAAACGTTTTCTTCTCCACCTTCACCTCATCGGCTGGGTTTTCGTCGTGGATGAACAACTTGTTGTAAATCAGCATGGCGATGATAGCCGCTACTGAACCCAGGATAGCTGGTGTTTCAGGACCCAGGAAGTGGGCACAACAGAACTGCACGATGATGGAGAAGCATCCCACGAAGAGGGCGATGCTGAGGTTCTTCATAATCTTGGTACGGTCGGTCATCATCAGGATGAGGAACGGAGTGATGAAGAACATCAGCGAGAGTTGCAGGATGATGAAGGTAGCCACCTCGCAAAGCATCTCAGGCGATGCCACTCCATCGGCCACCTGATTGGCCAACGTCGTTGCAGGCAAGCCAACAGCACCGAATCCCACAGCTACTGTATTGGCAACCAAGCAGATAACAGCCGAGAACATGGGTTTGAAGCCCAAGCCTATCAAAATGGCGGCAGGAATGGCCACTGCTGTGCCAAAGCCAGCCATACCTTCCAACACACCGCCAAATCCCCAGGTCAGCAACAACACGAGCAGACCTTTGTCGCCCGTAAGCTGGATGAACTGGGTCTTGATGGTTTCAATCTCCTTGGTCTCAACCAGAATGTTATAACTGAAGATGGCACAGATGATAATCAAGATAATAGGGAAACATGCCTTGAGGAAACCCTCGACAACCGACCAGAACGTGATGCCCCAGATGGAAACGTCTTGATACTTATCGGGTATGATACCCATAGCTGGAGCTGCGAACAATGCCAGGAGGATGGTTACAACCAATGTAACCAAGGCACTTTTCCATCCCGGCACCTTGAAGCCCATCATCAGCACAAATAGCAGGATAATGGGAATTACAGAAACTAATGCTACCATAATAATTCGTAGATTTAAGGTTATTGTATTGCTTTATCATTTTTCAAGTTGCCAAATATACGAAAAATTCCTGAGACAAACACACTTTCTTGCCAAAAACTGCGCAAAATGATTTATTATTCGCTATCTTTGCAGGAAACATAACCTTAAATCGAAGTTAATATGGCAACAAACCTCACAGGCAATTATGCCAACTTTATGAAAGACATTCAGCGCTTCATTCCAGAAGAGCGCATCTATACCGACGAGTTGAGAACGCTTGGCTGGGGCACTGACGCCAGTTTCTACAGGCAGATTCCCAAAATTGTGATTCGTAGCGACGGCGAAGAAGAAGTATCTCAGCTGGTCAGGGCTTGTCAACAGCACAAGATTCCTTTCACTTTCCGTGCAGCTGGTACTTCCCTTTCCGGACAAAGTTGTTCCGATTCTGTGCTCATCGTGGCAGGCAAGCATTGGGAACAATACGAGATTGGTCCTAACCAAGACACCATTCGCCTGCAGCCAGGCATCGTGGGTGCCAAGGTAAACGAGATTCTGAAGCCTTACGGCAGAGTGTTCCCACCCGACCCAGCCAGCATTGGCTCGGCCATGGTGGGTGGTATTGTGGTGAACAATGCCTCGGGCATGAACTGTGGAGTGCATGCCAACAGCGATCGCATGATGGTATCGGCCAAGATGATCCTGGTGGATGGAACCATTGTGGATACAGGCTCAGAAGAAAGTCGTGAGGCGTTCCGCAAGAGCCATCCCGATTTCATCCGTAAAATCGAGAATCTGAGAGACAAAGTGAGGGCCGACAAGGAACTCGCCTCGCGCGTACGTATTAAATATGGTATAAAGAACGTGACAGGTCTCAACCTCCGACCTCTCATTGCCTACGACGACCCGTTCGACATCATGGCACATTCCTTGGTGGGATCGGAAGGTACGTTGGCTTTCCTCTCTGAGGTGACGATGAAAACTTTGTACGACTACAAGTACAAGGCATCGGCCATGGTGTATTTCCTCACCATGAAAGAGAGTTGCGAGGCCGTTGTGGCCATGAAGAAGTTGAAATCGGGTGAGGAAGACTTGAAGATGAGTGCTGAGAACCTGATGGTAAAGAGTGCCGAGATGCTCGACTATATGTCGCTCAACTCGGTAGATGATCCTGTGTTCCTGCAATATAAGAAAGATGTGGATAGTGGGAAGATAGCAGGTGTTGAGCCTGGCGACTACCACAACCTGACGGCTATCCTGACCGAGACAAAGGGCATCACCCACGAGCAGTTGTTGGAGAAGATTGAGGCGATCAAGCAATGTCTGGGTCAGTTCAAGCTTTACATCCCAGTGGAATTTACCGAAGATCCCATGGTTTACGGCAAGTATTGGGCTATCCGTTCAGGCATTTTCCCATCAGTAGGTGGTACCCGACCCGTGGGCACCTCGTGCCTCATCGAAGACGTGGCATTCCCAATCGAAAGTTTGCCAGAGGCAACGGTAAAACTTCAGAAACTCATTGCAGACCACGGGTATAGCGATGCCTGCATCTATGGTCATGCCTTTGAAGGCAACTATCACTTCATCTTGAACCAAAGTTTCAAGACGAAGAGCGAGGTGGACCGCTATGCGGAGATGATGCGCGATGTGGCCCGTTTAGTGGTGGAAGAGTACGACGGTTCGTTGAAAGCTGAGCACGGAACGGGTCGCAACATGGCTCCGTTTGTGAAATATGAGTGGGGCGACAAGGCATACGAAGCCATGAAGGAGCTGAAAGCCATCTTCGACCCCGATGGTTTGTTGAACCAAGGTGTGATTTTCAACGACGACCCAGATTGCTTCATCAAATGCCTGAAGCCATTGCCAGTGCTGAACTACAACTTCGACAAGGTGCCCGACGGAGGAAAGCACCTCATGGATCCATCGCTCTCTACTGCCCAAGAAACCATCGAGCAGGTGAAGCGAGCCAACAAATGTATTGAGTGTGGTTTCTGCGAGGTGAACTGCATGTCGTGTGGTCTCACCTTATCTTCCCGTATGCGCATCGCCATTCAGCGAGAGATCAGGGAGTTGGAAACAACAGGTGCCGACCCGGAACGCGTAGCTACTTTGCGCAAACAATATAAATACTATGGCGACCAGACCTGCGCCACCGATGGACTCTGTTCTACCTCATGTCCGATGAAGATCAACACGGGTGAGCTGACCCACCTGATTCGTCAGATGGACATGCTGAACAACGGGGCAGGATATAAGTTGGGCGAGTTTGCTGCCGACCACATGGCTGGCATCAAGTCGGGCTTGCGTCTGGTATTGGATGTAGCAAACTTAGGCCACACCGTTTTAGGTTCATCCTTGATGACAGGCATTTGCAATGGCTTCCACAAGGTTGGCCTACCCCTTTGGACTACAGCCATGCCGAAGAAGATCAGACAACCCAATAAAAATCGTCAATCGTCAACGGTTAATGGTCAATTGAAGGTTGTCTATTTCCCCAGCTGTATCAACCAGACCATGGGCGTTTCCAAGAACTCTCCTGTGAAGGAATCGTTGGTTGACAACATGTGCAAGTTGCTCAACAAAGCTGGCTATGAAGTGATTTTCCCGAAAGGCATGAACAAGATGTGTTGCGGACAGATTTGGGAGAGCAAGGGTATGCTCGACATAGCCGACCGCAAGAGTGCCGAATTGGAAGCGGCCTTGTGGGAAGCATCCAATCAAGGCAAGTATCCTGTGCTCTGCGACCAGAGTCCGTGTCTGCACCGCATGAAGAAAGTGATGAAGAAGATGAAGCTCTACGAGCCAGCCGAGTTCATCATGACGTTCCTGAAAGACCGTTTGGACTTCCACCCCATCAATCGGAACATTGCCCTGCACATTACCTGCTCCACCAAGGAGATGGGTGTAGCCAACCAGCTCATCGCATTGGCCCGTCTGTGCAGCAACAATGTCTATCTGCCTGAAGGAGTGGGTTGTTGCGGATTTGCCGGCGACAGAGGTTTCACCTATCCAGAGATGAACAAATATGCCTTGAGGAAACTTCGTCCGCAAATTGAGGAACATCACATCGAAGTGGGCTATTCCAACAGTCGGACGTGTGAGATTGGTTTGGAAACGAACACAGGCATCCC
>CACZRQ010000179.1 GCA_902783615.1 uncultured Bacteroidales bacterium
CGTCAGACGCAGGCAGAGTTCCAATTAGCCACCTCATACGCGATGCACGGCATGTATCTGCAGGCTGAACAAATATTGAGCAAGCATAGTTTGGAAACGCTCCCGAAAGACCTGCGAGCCGAGTACTACAATGCTAATATCCAGTTCCTGCAGTACTACCTCTACACCTCCGATTCACCCGAAGACGCACTGATGCAGAGCAACTATCGCGATTCGCTCTATGCCACACAAGACCAGTCGTCCATCGAATACCGACTCGCACTGGTTGAACGTATGCCTGAGCGAGACCGTTTGGCTGGCTATACCCGACTGATTGACCTCGTAGAACGATACTCACCCCTATACGCACGCATTACGTATAATATTGGTACCATCTTTGCCCAGCAGGGAGACCGCGACGAAGCCAAGAAATACCTCATCCGTTCTGCCTTGTCCGACATCTATAACGTGACCCGTGAGAACCAGTCCATTTATGAATTGGCACGCTTGGTTTACGAGGATGGCGATTATGCCCGGGCTTACCGCTATGCACAATCATCGTTCGAGGACGCCATCACCGCAGGCATCCAATTCCGTGTGGCACAGGTATCAGGCTTCTACTCCATCATCACCGATGTCTATCAGCGGCGTGAGGCCAGCGACAAGCAGTCGCTCATCAACATCATCGTCTTGAGCGGCATCTTGCTGGTGTGTCTCATTGCAGCTATATTCTTCATCTTCCAGCAGTTGAAGAAAATCATGCGCATCCGTAAAGATTTGGCAGACAGTAACGACGAGCTGCAACGCCTGAATGAAACGCTGAACGACATGAATGCCCAGCTACACAGCAGCAACTCAATGCTGGAGGAGAACAATGCCATCAAGGAGCAATATATCGGTCAGTTCTTCAACATCTGCTCGGGCTACATCGATAAGATAGGTGACTACCAAAACGTGCTCTACCGACTGGCTGTGAACAAGCACTATGACGAACTGGTGAAGAAATTGCGTTCCACCACCCTCATCGACTCAGAGACCGAAGCATTGTATCACCACTTCGACACCATCTTCCTGAACCTCTTCCCCACCTTCGTGGCCGATCTCAACTCACTGCTGCGTGAAGAAGAGAGAATCGTGCTCAAGCAAGACACCTTGCTCAATAAAGAACTGCGTATCTATGCATTACTCCGACTGGGTATTACCGACAGCGAGAAGATAGCCAACTTCCTGCGTTGCTCCACCAGCACCATCTATAACTACCGTACAAAGATGCGTAACAGAGCTATCGACAAGAACACTTTTGAAGATAAATTTATCAATAATTAGTCGGTATTAGCATTCCAAAACTTCTACATTTTATCTCATCATAAAAACAATCAACCATCTGAAAACAAAGTAGATAACATTTCAATCAATCTACATTTTTATATTGATTATTCGCACATACGCATAAGATTGCTAATTTTGTTATCGCAAAACAGGCAGAGAGCAAGTTTTGTAAGTAACAATAGAATCAACATTTTAAAACGTTTTATAGATGGAGAATACCATGATTAAAGTAGGCTTAATCGGCTTTGGCAGAATGGGTCGATTCTACTTACACGAATTCCAGAGAAACAAAAATTGGCAAGTTACTTATATTTGCGATCCTTACGACAAAGCGCAAGAGATGGCACGCGACTATTGCCCCACCGCCAAGGTAACGGGAAATGAGGATGACGTGTTCAATGACCCTGAAGTAGATGTGGTGGCTCTCTGTGCTTTGGCAGACTCCCGCAAGTCACAAATCCTGAAAGCGCTGGCTCATGGCAAGCACATCATCTCTGAAAAACCCATCGCTATGCTCCCTGAAGACGAGTGGGAACTGGTGAAGGCTGTAGGAGAAAGCGACCGTTTAGCCACAGTGAACCTCTACTTGCGCAGCTCATGGTATCATCATCAGTTGAAACAGTTCATCGATGAAGGCGAATTAGGCGAATTGGCCATCATCCGCATCTGCCACATGACCCCTGGCCTGGCTCCTGGCGAAGGACACGAAGCTGAAGGTCCATCGTTCCACGACTGCGGCATGCACTACTGCGATATCACCCGCTGCTATGCCCAGAGCGAGTTCAAGACCATGCACTCACAGGCATTGCGCATGTGGAACTACAAGGACCCTTGGTGGCTGCAGGCACACGGCACCTTCGACAACGGCATTGTTTACGACATCACACAAGGTTTCGTCTATGGACAGATGTCCAAAGACCAGACCCACAACTCATACATCGACCTGATTGGTACGCACGGCATCGCCCGCATGACGCATGATTTCAAGACAGCTACCGTAGAACTGCGAGGCATTACCAAGACAGTAACCATCAACAAACCTTATGGTGGCAAGAACATCGACGTGATGATCGAGAAGTTCGCACAAAGCATCCGCAACGGCAAGCTCGACATGACCCTGCCTTCACTGCGTGACTCCGCTATCGCTTCGCAGTTCGCATGGGATTGCCTGGCTGACGCTCGCACGCACGACCTGCCTGCCATTGGCGACCTCGATACGTTGGAGCAAATCCGCTACCGCCGTGCCCACATGACCAACGGCTATGGACTGCTGCATCAGACGGTCAGCAAATAGAATCAATTATTCACATATTAATTAATAAAATCTATTTGAATATGTCAAACTTATCAAGAAGAAGTTTCCTGAAGACTGGAGCTGCTGCTCTGGCAGGATTCACCATTGCGCCTAACATCATCTTAGGCAAGAGTCACAATCATGTTCCCCCAACTGACAAGCTGAACATCGCAGCTGTTGGTGTTGGTGGTCGTGGTGCCAGTGTTTTGAGAGGCATGGAAGCAGAAAACATTGTAGCTATCGCCGATGTTGACTGGGGTTATGCAAAACCTGTTATGGACAGATACCCAAATGCCAAGAAGTACAAGGACTATCGTCAGATGTACAGCGAAATGGGCAGCAGCATCGACGCTGTGATGGTGGCAACAGCCGACCACACCCATGCTATCATCGCTGCAGAGGCCATCACCATGGGCAAGCATGTGTATGTTGAGAAGCCGCTGACTCACTCCATCTACGAGGCTCGCCTGCTGAAGAAGTTGGCAGAAAAGTACGGTGTCGCTACCCAGATGGGTAACCAAGGTTCTTCTGGCGAAGGCACCCGCAAAATCATACAGTGGGTACAGAATGGTGAGATCGGTACAGTAACAAAGGTAGAAGCAAGCACCAACCGTCCAATATGGCCACAGGGTCTGAACCGTCCTACTACTATAGATAAGGTGCCAAAGACACTGGATTGGAAACTCTTCCTCGGTCCGGCTAAGTTCCGTGATTTCAACTCAGTATATCATCCATGGAACTGGCGTGGATGGTGGGACTTCGGTACAGGTGCACTGGGTGATATGGCATGCCACATCCTGCACGGTGTTTACGAAGCACTGCAATTAGGCTATCCTATCCAGATTCAGGGTAGTTCAACAGCGCTGCTCACCGACTGCGCTCCATCAGCACAGAGCATCCGCATGGTGTTCCCTGCACGTCCTAACCTGCCAAAACAGGCAATGCCACAGGTTGAAGTAACCTGGTACGATGGCGGCTTGAAGCCAATGCGTCCTGAAGGCATGCCGAAGAGCAAGGAGCTGGAAGTGGCTGGTGGCTGCACCATCCTGCATGGAACAAAAGATACTTTGATCTACGGTTGCTATGGCCGCGAGCCTTGGTTGCTGTCAGGTCGCGTACCTACCTACACTCCAGGTAACCATGAGACTACCGAGAATGATCACCAGACCGACTGGATCCGCGCTTGTAAGGAGAATGCGGCTACCCGCATGAAGAGCTGGTCAGACTTCTCACGTTCTGCTGGTCTTACTGAGATGGTGGACATCGGTGTATTGGCAACCCGTCTGCAGGGCTTGAACCAGGTATTGGATTGGGATGGCGAGAACATGAAGCTCACCAACATTGATCCAAATGCTACCGTTCGCATCATGAAGGCAAGCAACTTTAGCGTGAAGGATGGTCACCCAACCTTCAACAACGAGTATGCTGATCCTGTGAACGCCCTTGAGTTCGCCAACGAGCTGATCAAGCACACTTATCAGAACGGCTACAAGCTGCCTGATATGCCATGATGAAAGAATTAACAACTATATTTTTAATAAGGCAATTTAAGAAATGAAGAAAAGTTTATTTACAGTTGCAGGCTGCATGGTAATGGCAGCTGCATTCACCGCTTGCGGTGGTCAGCAGAAGAAGGCTGACGATGCTGCTACAGCAGTAACAACAACTACGATTAATGTATCAACAACTCCTAACGGTGCTGAGACTCAGGCACTGGAGCTGGCTACCGATGCTGATGGCTACATCACTATCTTCGATGGTAAGACCCTGAACGGCTGGCGTGGTTACGGTAAGGATCAGGTGCCTGCTCGCTGGACCATCGAGGACGGCTGCCTGAAGTTCAACGGTACAGGTACAGGCGAAGGCCAGACCACCGGTGGTGGTGACTTGATTTTTGCTCACAAGTTCAAGAATTTCGAGCTGACCTTCGAGTACAAGATCTCTAAGGGTGGTAACTCTGGTATCTTCGTTCTGGCACAGGAAGTTCCAGTTGAGGGCAAACCAGGCGAATTCGAGCCTATCTACATTTCAGCTCCTGAGTATCAGGTGCTCGACAACCAGAACCACCCAGATGCAAAGATGGGTAAGGATGGCAACCGTCAGGCAGCTTCTCTGTACGACATGATTCCTGCTAAACCACAGAACGCTAAGCCAGCTGGCGAGTGGAACACTGGTTCTATCATGGTATTCAAGGGCACTGTACTGCATCAGCAGAACGGCGAGAACGTGGTTGAATATCACTTGTGGACTCCACGTTGGACTGAAATGCTGCAGGCAAGTAAGTTCAGCGAAGAGGCATGGCCTCTGGCATTCAGC
>CACZRQ010000180.1 GCA_902783615.1 uncultured Bacteroidales bacterium
ATTAGGGTGATGCTTTCAGCATCATATAACGACAAAACTGCTTCGAACCCGCGGCTATTATAAGGGGATGCTTGCAGCATCCAAAAATCAGTTGAAATACTTCAGCGCTTCGTTGGCCTCAGCTTGGGCTTCCTTCACCACCTTCATGTTCACCAGATTCGGGGAATCAGTCTTATCGACGATATCGATGTGGCAAAGACGATGGAGCGTGCCTGCCAGCATCACCACATTATCGACCGCCGCCTGATGGTCGGGAGTCATATCCCTCCAGTCGATGGCATTGAAACGACTGTAATGATTCAGCACATCGTTCAATTTCTCCAGCTCGGTCTCAAACCCCTTGCCCATCGTCTGCAGCATGTTCAGGATTGCATCGGCCGACCGCTTCAGCACATAATAGCGATTGCTCAACGAGTTCATCTGCGACTCGCGCTTCTTCATCTCATTCCATGCTTCCACCGCATCTTCACCTTCATTGATCACGGTATCGAGCGAATCTTCCGAAACGACAACCTCAGAAGCCACATTGTCGATGTAGCTTCTGTTGAATTTCATGAACTCGCTTCCATCCCAGCCATTAGTAAGTATTTGGGGACGGTTCTCCACCCTGGCCATCATCTCCTTGAACTTGCCCAGCAAGCCCAGCACCTCTTCCTCCTTCGCATCGAGATTGACCATCGACTTGCACACACTCTCGCCGATGCGCTTGATTCGCATCACATCGGCAGCATAACGCTTCTTGGCTTCCTGCAGCTTCTCCTTGGCTATGGCATTGTCAATCGATTTCTTGACAGCATCAGCACCAGCCAAATCTGCCAGAAAAGCCGCAGCACCTAATAATATCGGCAATGGCATAACTTACTCTCCTTCTGCAATAAAGTTAGACAACGACTGTGACGCAGAGATATAGAAATCTATCCGTTCGATGGCTGCTTCAACAAACGCCTCATCATACTGGAAGGCCTTGGCCAACTGCACGAAGATGGCTTTCTCCTTCTCGTCGAACAAGCCATCCACGTTGGCGATTGCCAACAGCTCTACATACACGATGCGCTTCACCCTTGGAGAGAACTCTTTGGCATCGGCAATCAGCTTGTCCAAATCGGTTTCCACAACGATGTCTTCATCCTTCAGTTGCATTTCTGCAGCATACTGAGCCAGCATCTGCTTCTCGGCATCCATCACCACTCCGTCGGTACCAACGATCAAGTTGGCCAGATTCAGGAAGGTCTGCTTTTCCTTTTTCGATAATTCTAATAAAAACATGGTATCAATAATTTAAGTTATTTCAAAAAAACACACAATATTACTCGCAAAGATAATGATAAGTTGGCAAAAACAATCATCTTTCGGCATTTTTTTGTATTTTTGCAGCCTCAGACGAAAGAAACAGTACGGAAAATGTCAAGAAAGAAGAAAGAGCTCCCCTTGCTGGAGCAGATTACGATCACGGATGTGGCTGCCGAGGGCAAGGCCATCGCGAGGGTGAACGACCTGGTGGTGTTCGTGCCCTACGTGGTGCCAGGCGATGTGGTGGACTTGCAGGTTCGCCGCAAGAAGCACCATTATGCCGAGGCCGAGGCGGTGAGGTTTCACAAGTTCTCGGAGGTGAGGGCTGTGCCTTTCTGCCAGCATTACGGCATCTGCGGCGGCTGTGTGTGGCAGATTCTCCCCTACGGGGAGCAGCTGAAATACAAGCAGAAGCAGGTGGTGGACAACCTCACGCGCATCGGCAAGGTGGAGCTGCCTGAAATCAGTCCCATCATTGGCTCCGACAAGATACTGGAATACCGCAACAAGCTGGAGTTCACCTTCAGCAACAAGCGCTGGCTCACGCGCGAGGAGGTGGCGCAAACGGTAGAGTATGAGCGCAATGTGGTGGGATTCCACATTCCTGGTGCCTTCGACAAGGTGTTACCCATCGAGCAATGCTGGCTGCAGATTGACATTTCCAACCAGATTCGCAACACCATCCGCGACTATGCCCTGCAGCATGGCTACAGCTTCAGCGACCTGCGCAGTCACGAGGGCATGATGCGCAACCTCATCATCCGCACATCGTCCATCGGCGAGCTGATGCTGATTGTGGTGGCTCGCATCGACAACGATGCGGAGATGGAGAAGCTGATGACACTGATGCAGTTTGTGGCCGACAAGTTCCCGCAGATCACCTCGCTGCAATACGTCATCAACAACAAGGTGAACGATTCCATCGGCGACCTCGACACCTTTACCTTCAAGGGTCGCGACCATATCTTCGAAGAGATGGAGGGCTTGAAATTCAAGATTGGTCCGAAGAGCTTCTATCAGACCAACTCGGAGCAGGCCTATAAATTATATAAGGTGGCCAGGGGTTTTGCCCAGCTGACGGGCAACGAGCTGGTGTATGACCTCTACACGGGCACAGGCACCATCGCCAACTTTGTGTCGCGTCAGGCTCGACAGGTGATTGGCATCGAGTATGTGCCTGAGGCGATTGAGGATGCTAAGGTGAACTCGCAGATCAACGGCATCGACAACACTTTGTTCTATGCTGGCGACATGAAGGATATCCTGACTGCCGATTTCATTGCCGAGCACGGAAGGCCTGATGTGATCATTACCGACCCTCCTCGGGCGGGCATGCATCCTGATGTGGTGAATGTCATCTTGGATGCTGAGCCTCAACGCATTGTGTATGTAAGTTGCAATCCTGCCACGCAGGCTCGCGATTTGCAGCTGTTGGATGTGAAATACAAGGTGGTGGCTGTTCAGCCTGTGGATATGTTTCCGCAGACGCACCATGTGGAGAATGTTGTTTTATTGACGATTGACAATTGACGATTATATATTATGAAGACAGATAATAAAAAGGTGGCTCGTGCCAGGAACCAATATACTGATTATATTGTTCGCGAGCCGATGGGATTGATGGAGTTTCTGCAAGCCCGCATGCCACAGGCCAGCAGAACCAAGTTGAAGTCGCTGCTCAGCAAGCGCATCGTCTTTGTGGACCAGCGCATCACCACACAGTTCGACTTCCCCCTGAAGCCAGGCATGAAAGTTCAGATCAGTCGCGAGAAAACAGGTCATGAGTTCCACAACCGCTTGCTGAAGATTGTGTATGAAGATGCCTATCTGATTGTGGTTGAGAAAGAACCAGGACTGCTCTCCGTAAACACAGAGCGTGAGAAAGAGCGCACAGCCGCCTCCATCCTCAACGAATATCTGCGCAGAAGCAACAGGCGCAGTCAGGTGTATATCGTGCATCGCCTGGATCGCGACACCTCGGGATTGATGATGTTTGCCAAAGACGAGCAGACGCAGCATACCCTGCGCGACAATTGGCATCAGATTGTGACCGACCGCCGCTATGTGGCTATCGTTCATGGAGATATGGAGCAGGACAATGGCCTTGTTCGTTCATGGCTCACTGATAAGAAACTCTATGTGGCATCGAGTCCTGTGGATGATGGAGGCCAGATAGCCATCACACATTATGAGACCATCAAGCGTGCCAACGGCTATTCAATGATGGAGTTGCGGTTGGAAACGGGTCGCAAGAACCAGATTCGCGTCCACATGGCCGATTTGGGGCATCCTGTGGTGGGCGATGGGCGATATGGAAAGGAAGACGATGAGAACCCCTTGAAGCGTTTGGGTCTGCATGCGTTCAAGCTCTGCTTCACCCATCCTGTGACAGGCGAGCAGATGCAGTTTGAGACTCCCTATCCTGCTTCGTTCAAGCGTCTGATGCAGCGTCCGCCTGCTGGAGCTCAGCCTGCTGGCGTTCAGCCTCTTCCTCCTTCTGGCGACGCAGTTTGAGTTCATCCATATAGCCTGCCGTCATGATACCTGATGGCAGCGCTATGATGGCAATGCCCACAATGGCTGAAATGATGCTGATGACGCGTCCTATATCTGAGATGGGGTAGAAATCGCCATAGCCCACGGTGGTCAATGTGCAGGCCGACCAATAGAAAGCCTCGAAGAAATTCTTGAACAAAGGTTCACCCGTCTCTGGGTTCATCTCTACCTCTGCATTGAACATAATCAACGCTGTTACAAACACATAGAACACTGCTAACGAGAACACGGTGCAGAGAATCTTGCTCTGTCGGCGAATCACTGCCAAGATGATTTCCAAAGGTTCGAAGTATCTGATAACCTTGAACACTCGTATAATCCTGATCAAACGGGAAACTCTGGCCACCTTGAAGGCTGGGGCAAGAACATTGAAAGTTGGCAGGATGGACAGCAGATCGACGATGGCCATCGGCGTAAAGGGATAGATCAGGAAGGCAATCCAAGGCTTATATTTCGAGCGCAAGTCGGCCGTCATCCATCGCAACAAATAATCGACGAGGAAACAGATGCCCGACAGCCAATCCATAGTAATGAAAGCTACGTTCGTTTCACGGAACATCAAGGGGAAGATGCTGACGCCAATCATGCCCAGCATCACCAAATCGTACAGACGGGAGATGAAAAGGTCGCTCTTCGTCCCAATCATATCGTTGATTCTTTCTCTTATTTTCATAGCTCTATCAAATAATCTTTGCAAAGGTAAAAAGAATATTTATCTTCGCCAAACGATTATAGGGCAGTTTCGCAAGTAAATTAACAAGCTAAACAATAATAACTGTTGGTTAATTTAAGTGTTATTATATAGCCCCATCTGGTAGGGTGTTCAAAAACTATTTCAACTTTTGGATGCTGAAAGCATCCCCTTATAATAGCCGCGGGTTCGAAGAACCTGCGGAATACGATGATGTATCTATATTTGCAATCTGAAAGAGTGCCCCAACATGATGCAGGGCGACGCTTTCAGCGTCGATATTATTATATTCATACTATCCGTAGGTACTCGCTACGCTCGAACCCACGGCTATTATTCGGTAAC
>CACZRQ010000181.1 GCA_902783615.1 uncultured Bacteroidales bacterium
TCAGCCAAGCCATGTTGCGGGCAAGGGTGCGCATCGTCTGCAGGCCTTCCTCGTCCTGTGCGGCCTGACCGGGTGTCTGACCATATACCATGTTCCAATACTGGGAGCTGACCAGCGGCATATTCATCATCGTGTAATATTTGTTCAGACGGTCGAAGGCGGCAGTGGCACCTCCACGACGGCATACCACTACGCTGGCTCCCAGTTTGTACTGCAGGTCGGGGCCCAGGGAATAGAATACCCGGTCGAGTAGGGCGCAGAGCGAACCGTTGGGACCTCCGTAATAGACGGGCGAGCCTATGATGAGTCCGTCGATGCCGTCTTTTATCACAGGCATCACTCGGTAGTACAGGTCGTCGTTGAACGTGCATTTGCCTGTCCTGCCACACATACCGCAGGCGATGCAACCCTGCACGGCCTTCTTTCCAATGCTGATAATCTCTGTGTCGATGCCCTCGCTGTTCAGGGCCTTCGACACCTCGCTCAAGGCCACGAACGTGTTGCCGTTCTCCCTCGGGCTTCCGTTAATCAATAATACCTTGCTCATATCAATAATTTTAGGTGCAAAGATACAAAGGTTTGGTAACAATGCCAATTGTTTTTATTTTTTTTGCAAATAATTTGTTCGGATTGTTTCTTTTTTGTATTTTTGCACCAAGTTGAGAATAAAGCGAAAACATAATAACTCTAAACACTAAACATTAAAACTATGGGATTTATTAAAGAATTCAAGGAGTTTGCCATGCGCGGCAATGTGATGGACATGGCAGTCGGTGTGATCATTGGTGGTGCATTCGGTAAGATCGTCAGCAGTCTGGTTGACGATGTCATCATGCCTCTTGTTGGTAAGGCTGTCGGCAATGTCGACTTTACGAGCCTGTTCATCAACCTGAGCAACGACACGAAGTACGATTCTCTGGCAGCAGCCAAGGAGGCCGGTGCTTCTGTCTTTGCCTACGGTCAGTTCATCCAGAACACCGTCGACTTCATCATCGTGGCATTCTGTATCTTCCTTATGTTGAAGGGCATCAACAAGCTGATGAACCTGAAGAAGAAAAAGGAGGAGGCTCCTGCTCCCGAGGCACCAAAGGGTCCCACTCAGGAAGAGCTGCTCACTGAAATCCGCGACTTGCTGAAGCAGAAATAGTCATGAAGAAACTATTATTGTTCGCTGCCTGTGCGATGGTGGCGATGGGTAGTTGCGGAAACAAGGAAAAGGCTCCCGCCGCCGGCGCTAAAGACTCGGTGGCGGTGAAGCCTGTTGAGGCTGAACAAAAGGAGGAAGTGCGTATTGACACGCTGCAGACGGACACGCTGTCGTTCGAGAAACATGAAGGCTACTACACGGTGACGCTGTTCGCCGAGTATCCCATAGCAGGCAGCGACAGCCTGGTGAAGTCCATCCGTGAGTACATCAACGACTTCCTGAGCGGTTCCTACTCGGGCTCGCTGGCCGATGGCAGGGCGATGATCCGCGAGAACGGTGAGTATCAGTTCAATGTGCTGCAGGAGGAGGGCGATGTCGATGAGGAATACGCGCCCGACCTGTTCATCCAGAAGAGTGTGATCAGAGGATTTGAAAACAGCGCCTTCGTCACCTTCGAGGCATCGAACGCCCAGTACACGGGCGGCATCCACGGCATTGGCTTCGAGACGGGCTGCACCTTCTGCAAGGCCAACGGCAAGCGTTTCGACAGCACTATGCTGAAGAACACCAACACGCCAGCCTTCAAGCGCCTCATCAAGAATGGTCTGAAGAAGTTCTTTGCCACTGAGGGCAAGGGTGCCGAGAGCGTCAGCGACGAAGCGCTGGCAGAGGAACTGGTGTCGTATGGCGGCAGTGTCGACGAACTGCCTCTGCCCGATGCAGAGCCGTTCATGACGGCCGAGGGCATCAAGTTCATCTATCAGCCCTACGAGATCTCGTACTACGCCGCAGGGCGCCCTGAGTTCACGATACCCTACGATGTGGTGAAGCCCTATCTCACGGACGAAGCCATCAAATGGTTTATGAATGAATAAACAAGAGGATGGTTCCACCAACGGAGCCATCCTCTCTTTATCTCCATAAGCACGCATAAAAGCACGCAAGATTTGGCAATGTACTTTTTGTCTTCCTCTTTTTTATTGTAGTCTGAAAGTGATGGGTACGGTATACCTCACACGTACGGCTTGGCCGTTTTGCTTTCCTGGATTCCATCTGGGCATGGAGCGGACGACTCGCAAGGCTTCCTTGTCGAGCGACGGGTCAA
>CACZRQ010000182.1 GCA_902783615.1 uncultured Bacteroidales bacterium
TAGCTGATGACAGACAAGCTGTCATGGATGCGGTTCAGCCGTACCACTCCCCCATCCCACGAGAATGATTCTGGGGATGACGGATGGCAAGCACCCAAGCAAATTGACACAGTTATGGCAAATAAGCAAAAATAATATGACTTAGGACATTTTTCCACACTGCAAAGTTAACAATAATATGGATTAATTTAGTATCTTTGCATCGCCAAAGCGTTTAAAGCATGAAGATTTCAAAGTCTATTAATATAAATAAGGTGTGGCTATGCTGCCTGACAGGCTTATGCTTGGTTGTTCAACCTTGTCTGGCTCAAAAGCAGATGACCCGAAGTGAGGCTACACTTCGTGCTTATCTGCAGGAGAGGAACATTGATGTGACCCAGCACAACAACCTGAAACTGTTCTTCAGCGGACATGACAAGTTCGATGACCTGTTCAGTCACGTCAATCAGGCTCAGCAGACCATTCACATGGAATACTTCAACTTCCGCAACGACTCCATAGCTGGACTGACTTTCGAACTGTTGGGAAAGAAAGCGCAAGAGGGAGTGACAGTCAGAGCAATGTATGACGCTTTTGGCAACTCGTCGAACAACCAGCCGCTGAAAAAGGTACATACTAAAGCCATCAGGGCTACGGGCGTGGATTTGGTGGAGTTTGACCCCATCCGTTTCCCATGGGTGAACCATATTGTGCCTCGCGACCATCGCAAGATTGTGGTGATTGATGGCAAGACCGGTTATACAGGTGGCATGAACATTGCCGACTACTATGTGGTGGGATTGGAAGAGATTGGCGAATGGCATGACATTCACATGCGACTGGAAGGCCCTGTGGTGGGAAAGCTGCAGGATATCTTCCTGAAGATGTGGAACAAAGAAACGAAGCAGCAAGTGCTTGGCGAACAGCGCAGGCAGGTGATGGATATGACGGCAGAAAGGACGCCTAACCCAGACCAGCCCGAGAGTGAGGTGGCTCGACAGACGCTTGATGAACGCATTGAGCTGGTGGGCAAGCGTACACATGAAGATGTGGACATTGCCATTGTAGATCGATCGCCTGGAAAGACATCGGATGCCATCAGGAGGGTGTATATCAAGGCTTTGGATAGTGCTGAAGATCATATACAGATTGTGAATCCTTACTTTGTACCAACAAATGGTGTGAGAAGGGCTATCAAGCGGGCACTGAAACGAGGTGTAGAGGTGGAGATCATGATCCCTGCAAAGTCGGATATCGGTTTCACTCCCGAGACAGGTGAGCTGGTGGCTTACCGACTGATGAAGAAAGGGGCAAAGGTGTATCTGTTCGATGGTGGATTCCATCATTCGAAGGTGATGATGGTTGACAGCACTTACTGTACTGTGGGCACAGCCAACTTAGACAGTCGCAGTTTGCGCTATGACTATGAGACCAATGCGTTTATCTTCGATGAGGGTACTACCGATGAGCTGGGTACGATGTTTGAGCGCGATAAGCGAAACAGTCATCCGTTAGATAGGGAGTATTGGAAGAAACGCAGCAAATGGAAGAAGTTTGTGGGATGGTTTGGCAATTTGCTCACGCCATTCCTGTGAGAATGGAAAATTAAGAATGAAGAATGAATAATGGAGAATTGAAATATGAAGCAGTATTTGGATTTGTTGAAGAGAGTGAAGGCGGAAGGCGTGGAGAAAAGCGACCGCACGGGCACTGGCACCATCAGTATTTTCGGACATCAGATGAGATTTCATTTGGATGAAGGATTTCCGTTGCTGACTACCAAGAAGTTGCACCTGAAGTCGATTATCTACGAGCTGCTGTGGTTCTTGAAAGGAGATACGAATGTGCATTTCCTGCAAGAGAATGGGGTGCGCATTTGGAATGAGTGGGCTGATGCCAATGGCAACTTAGGACCTGTGTATGGACACCAATGGCGCTCATGGGAAACGACTGACGGAAAGGTGGTTGACCAGATTAGCGAGGTGGTGGAAACCATCAAGAACAACCCAGATTCCCGCCGCATCATGGTTTGCTCATGGAACGTGGGCGACCTACCTCATATGGCTCTCCCCCCCTGCCACTGTCTGTTTCAGTTTTATGTAGCCAATGGCACACTGAGTCTGCAGCTGTATCAGCGCAGTGCCGACATATTCTTAGGTGTTCCCTTCAACATTGCCTCGTATGCCCTGTTGCTGCAGATGATGGCACAGGTGACGGGACTGAAAGCCGGTGATTTCGTACACACCTTTGGCGATGCGCACATCTACCTGAACCATCTGGAGCAAGTGGACTTGCAGTTGACACGTGAGCCAAGACCACTGCCCAAGATGCACATCAATCCAGACGTGAAGAGTATCTTCGACTTCAAGTACGAGGATTTTGAACTGACTGACTATAACCCCTGGCCTCATATTGCCGGAAAAGTATCTGTATGACCATGATTGCCATTATTGCTGCCATAGACAAGAACAACGCACTGGGTTTCAAGAACAAGTTGCTGTTCTACCTGCCTGATGACCTGAAGCGTTTCAAGGCACTGACCACCGGACATACCGTGGTGATGGGGCGCAAGACATTCGACTCATTGCCTAAGGGAGCTTTGCCCAATCGCAGGAACATTGTGTTGAGCCGTAGTACCCAATTAGTTTTGACTGGTGCTGAGGTGTATCCATCTTTAGAAGAGGCCTTGAAGCATTGTGCTGAAGATGAAGAGGTGTTCATCATGGGTGGTGCCAGCGTCTATCGCCAGGCCATGCCCTTGGCCGACAAACTGTTCATGACAGAGATTGATGCTGAGGCTGCAGAGGCTGATGTCTATTTCCCAGCAATCGATCCTGAGATATGGCACGAAAAGAAAAGAGATGTCCATCGTGCAGACGACAGACATCCCTGTGATTTTGCTTTCGTGGATTACGAAAAGCAGTAGCTATTATTACACCTCACCAGTGATAACCTCAACAGGCAGCTGTCGCTTGATAGCCTCATTGAAAGAAATCAGGGTTTCAGTGCGGGCCAGGTTCAAAGGTTGCAGCTTATCGTGGATAATGCTCAACAGATGATGATTGTTGCGGGCATAGATTTTGATAAACATGTCGTACTGACCTGTTGTATAATGACATTCAACCACTTCAGGAATCTTCTTCAAAGCTTCCGTTACATCCTCGAATGAAGATGGGTCTTTCAGGTATAGGCCAATATACGCACAAGTTTCGAATCCCACGCTTTCGGGATCTACAATAAACTGAGAGCCTTTCAATACACCAACAGAAGAAAGTTTCTGTACTCTTTGATGGATAGCTGCTCCGGAAACGTTACATGCCCTGGCTACTTCCAGAAAAGGAACGCGGGCATCAGCCGCGATCATATTCAGGATCTTTTTGTCAAGGGCGTCTAATTGATGATGTGCCATTTTTTGTTACAAATTATTAGTATTAATAGTTATTTATTGGCAAAGGTAAATATAATTGACTAAATTTGCAAGCAGAATTTAAAATAAAAGATAATATGAAGAAAATGTTTGTCGCCGTATGGCTTTTATTGGCTGCCTCGGCCATGCAGGCGCAAAAATTCGAAGATTATTTCACCGATCGTACACTTCGGGTGGATTATGTCTTCACGGGAAATGACCATGAGCAGCAGATAGCTTTCGACGAATTGTCGGCTTATCCAGGGTGGGCTGGCCGCAGGAAACATTTGTCGGAAATGCCATTAGAGAGTCAAGGACAGATCGTGATGCGCAATAAGGCTACGGGGCAAACGATCTATGCCACTTCCTTCTCGTCGCTC
Organism: uncultured Bacteroidales bacterium; assembly: GCA_902783615.1. Taxonomy (GTDB): domain Bacteria; phylum Bacteroidota; class Bacteroidia; order Bacteroidales; family Bacteroidaceae; genus Bacteroides. Next base: position 3,766 of record CACZRQ010000182.1, read on the forward strand.
TTCCAGGAATGGACAGCTACCGACGAAGCGAAAGAAGTGACAAAGAGTTTCGAGAACTGTTTCCAGTTGCCTTTCCCTAAAGAACCAGCCGAGGTGGAGATTACCCTGATGAATTTTCGCCATGAGGTGACGGCCAAACTGATACACACGGTAGATCCTACCGACATTCTGATTCGCCAGAAAGGTAGGGAACATGTGAACCCCCATCGCTATATGGTAAAAAACGGATCGCCTGAAGAGTGCATCGACATTGCCATCCTGGCTGAGGGTTACAAAGCTGAGGAAATGGAACTGTTTTACGAAGATGCAGCCAAGGTGAGCGAGTTTCTGTATAGCTATGAGCCGTTTAAGTCGCTGCAACACAAATTCAATTTCGTGGCTGTGGCCAGTGAATCGATTGACAGTGGTGTAAGTGTGCCGAAGCGTGATGAATGGAAGCAGACACCTTTCAGCTCGAACTACAGCACATTCTATTCTGACCGTTACCTGACCACATCCAGACTGAAAGCGGTGCATGATGCTTTGGCAGGCATTCCCTACGAACACATCATCGTATTGGCAAACACAGACGAATATGGTGGAGGAGGCATTTACAACTCACTGATGCTGACAGCTGCCCATCACAGTACATTCCGCCCTGTGGTGGTGCATGAGTTTGGACATAGTTTTGCAGGATTGGCAGACGAGTATTTCTATGACGACGATGTAATGTCGGGCAGTTATCCCCTTGACATTGAACCATGGGAACAGAACATCACCACATTGGTGGATTTTGAAAGCAAGTGGAAAGACATGCTGAAGAAAGGAACCCCTATCCCAACCGTTAACCAGGACACTGCTGTTGGTGTGTTTGAAGGAGGAGGTTATTCTTCAAAGGGTGTTTATCGTCCGGCTTTCGATTGCCGCATGCGGACGAATAGCAGTCCTGAGTTCTGTCCTGTGTGTGACAGGGCGATACGACGAATCGTAGCTTTCTATACGGAATAAGAAAGAATATCCCCGCCGCTGGCGGGGATAATTATTAGCGGCTACAAAAAAAAATACCCCCGCCAACGGCGGGGATATTTCTAATTATACTTCTTAACTATTACTGTCTCTTAGCAGCAGAATAGTTAATCTTCAGCGCATAAGCCCTACGAAGTGCTTCCTTGATATCGGTCACGATACCCATCTTGGTATCACGGTCCACCTTCAAAGAAACAGTCATCTGTGGCTGATCCTCTTCCTTCATACTGGCGCGTTCACCAATAATGTAGTCCTGGATCTCAGCGGTCTCAGCGAATGCATCGTTCAACTGGATACGTGTTTCATCACCCAAAGTCTTGCGGAACTCCTGTGTAGGCTTACCTACATAGATGAAGGTCACCAAAGACTTCTTTTCCAGTTTTTCCAGCTCAGTTCCCTGAGGAGCTCTAAACTCAACCTTCAAAGTTACCTCACGCATTGTTGTTACCATCATGA
>CACZRQ010000183.1 GCA_902783615.1 uncultured Bacteroidales bacterium
CAATATCTTCTGAGATTCTGTCTATCAGTTTCCAGCATTTGCTCAATGATGTACCACCCTTGAAACTTGTGTGTTCGGCACTCGGAAAAGACCCCAAGGAAGAGCGAAGCGAATTCCTCTACCCCATTGCCTCCATCTGCTTTGCCACGCTTTCTGCGCAATCCTTCATGGCATCAATGGTTTTCTGCAGCACATCATCTAAAGGCCAGCCCAGCATCTCTGCTCCCAGCTCGATTACCTCGCGAGAACAGCCAGCAGCAAAGCCTTTCGACTTGTATTTCTTCTTGAGCGACTTCAGCTCCATATCCTGCACACTCTTGGATGGGCGCATCAGGGCGGCAGCACCAATGAGACCAGTCAGTTCGTCAGTGGCAAAGAGCACCTTTTCCATCAAATGTTCAGGCTTCACATCCACATGCATGCCGTAAGCATGGCTGCAGATGGCATGAATCATTTCCTCGCCCACGCCTGCCTCGCGCAACAGTTCGGGGGCCTTGATGCAATGCTGCTCGGGATATTGCTCGAAATCGATGTCGTGCAGCAGTCCCACCATTCCCCAGAAGTCCACCTCGTCAGCAAAACCCAACTGCTGTGCATACCAGCGCATTACGCCCTCTACGGTGAGCGCATGCTGCAAGTGAAACGAATCCTTGTTGTATTTCCTAAGCAGCTCCCATGCCGCTTCTCTTGTAATGTGATTTTCCATCATCTTTTTGCTTATTAAGTTTCCGAATAAAAAAAGTTTGGGGCAAAGTTAGCAATTATTCTATAAATCTATTAACTTTACACCCAAAACAACAACTAAAACAATCGATGTTATGATGAAAAGAATATTATTAGGAATGGTGGTGCTCTTCATGGGCAGCTCATTCGCATGTGCACAAGGGCGTCAGCCGAAGGAAGATTTTGTTTCCAGCATCATGAATCAACCAGGACAGGAGTATCCAATGGTGAACTCGGAGGGGTATGCCCGTTTCCGCATCATGGCACCTGATGCTCAATCGGTTATCGTAAGTCTTGGCTTGGGAGGCAGTGGCGGCACAGTGCTCAGCAAAGATAAAGATGGCGTGTGGACAGGCACCACAGAAGGTCCGTTAGACCCTGGGTTCCACTATTATCACCTCACCATCGACGGTGGTGTGTTCAACGATCCTGGCACTCACAACTACTTCGGCTCTTGCCGTTGGGAGAGTGGCATTGAGATACCTGCTCCTGACAAGGACATCTATGCTTGTCGCGAAAACATTGCTCATGGCAACATCCAGGAAACGCTTTTCTATTCACCCAGTCAGGGCAAGATGCAAACGGCTATGGTGTATCTGCCTCCCACTTATGGCAAGCTGGAGAATGGCAAGCAGGAACGCTTCCCTGTGCTCTATCTGCAGCACGGATGGGGTGAGAATGAGACAAGTTGGGGTAAGCAGGGTCATGCAGGACTCATCATGGACAACCTCATTGCCGACGGTAAGATTCAGCCTTTCATCATTGTGATGGCTTACGGCTTGACCAACAACGTCAAATTTGGCACCATAGGACAGTTCACCGCCAAGGAATTCGAGACCTTGCTGATTGACGAACTGATTCCTTTCATCGACCAGCATTTCCTCACGAAGGCCGACAAGTGGAACCGTGCGATGGCTGGCTTGTCGATGGGTGGCGTGGAAACCAAACTCATCACGCTGCGTCGTCCTGAAGTGTTCGGCTACTGGGGCTTGCTCAGCGGTGGACAGTATGCTCCTGAAGAAATCAAGGATCCAACCATAGTGAAGTATATCTTCGAAAGCTGCGGCTCGAAAGAGAATCCCGATGGCATCAACAAGAGCGTTGAGGCACTGAAAGCCGCAGGCTACAATGCCGAAGGATTCATTTCCGAAGGCACAGCTCATGAGTTCCTGACCTGGCGTCGCAGCCTCTATCTGATGGCTCAGAAACTCTTTAAGTAAGTTTTTGAAAATATGATTTATCCACATAACTTTGAACAGAAAATTGGTTTCGACCAAATAAGACATCTATTAAAGGGCAAATGCCTCAGCACATTGGGTGAAGAACGCGTTGACAAGATGGCGTTCAGCTCGACCTACACCTATATCAACCAGCAGCTCGACTTGGCTTGCGAGTTTCTGAGCATCCTGCAGGGAGACGATGATTTCCCTGCCCAGTTCTTCTTCGATGTGCGTCCTGCTCTGAATCGCGTAAAGGTGGTTGGGTTGTTCTTGGAAGAGCAGGAACTGTTCGACCTGCGGCGTTCCTTAGAGACCATTCGAGACATCGTGAAGTTCCTGAAGGTGGAGGATGTGGAAGAAGGAATCGAACCTCTCTACCCCAACTTGTGCCAATTGGCTGGCAACATCCTGGTTTTTCCGAAACTGATCAGCCGCATCAACAGCATTTTGAGTCCATTCGGACAAATCAAGGACAATGCCTCACCCGAGTTGGCTCGCATCCGTAAGGAACATGCAGCCACGCTGAACAGCATCTCACACATCTTGGCTGGCATCTTGCGCAATGCACAGAGCGAAGGTTTTGTGGATAAGGACGTTACTCCCACGATGCGCGACGGACGGTTGGTGATTCCCGTGGCTCCAGCCATGAAACGCAAAGTGAGGGGTATCGTGCATGACGAGTCGGCCAGCGGAAAGACTGTGTTCATCGAGCCAGAGGGGGTAGTGGAGGCCAACAACCGTGTGCGTGAGTTGGAAAGTGAGGAAAGGCACGAAATTGCGCGCATCCTGATGGAGTTTACCGATGAACTGCGTCCGCAGATTCCCGATGTGCTGCAATCCTACGAATTTCTGGCAGAAATCGACTTCATTCGCGCGAAGGCGCTGTTTGCCCAGCAAACTGGGGGCATCAAGCCATCGTTCGAACCCAAACAACAGATAGATTGGGGAGCAGCTGTTCATCCCTTATTGCAGATTTCATTGGCGAAGCATCAAAAGCGGGTGGTTCCTTTGGATATAGAACTTACAAAAGAGCGTCGCATCCTTCTGATTTCGGGTCCTAATGCAGGAGGTAAGTCGGTGTGCCTCAAAACGGTAGGATTGCTTCAATACATGTTGCAATGCGGCTTGCTGATTCCCATGAACGAAGGAAGTCACGCTGGCGTGTTCAATAACATCTTCATCGACATTGGCGACGAGCAGAGCATAGAAGACGACCTGAGCACCTATTCGTCCCACTTGCTGAACATGAAGAATATGATGAAACAATGCGATGCGAATAGTCTGATTCTGATTGACGAATTTGGAGGAGGCACTGAACCTCAGATAGGTGGTGCCATCGCTGAGGCGGTGCTTAAACGATTCAACGAGAAAGGTACCTATGGCGTGATTACCACCCACTACCAGAACCTGAAACATTTTGCTGATGATACGGACGGTGTGGTCAATGGAGCGATGCTCTACGACCGCAACCTGATGCAACCGCTGTTTATCTTGCAAATAGGTATGCCAGGCAGCTCGTTTGCCGTTGAGATAGCCCGCAAAATTGGCTTGCCTGAAGAGGTGATTGCCGATGCTTCGGCCATTGTGGGTAGCGATTACATCAACTCAGACAAATACCTGCAGGACATCATCCGCGACAAGCGATATTGGCAGAATAAACGACAGACTGTGCACCAGCGAGAGAAGGTGTTGGAGGAAATCATTGCCCGCTATGAACGTGAATTACAGGAGCTTCATCAGGAGCGAAAGGACATTCTGCGAATTGCTAAAACAGAGGCGGAACAATTGATGCAAGAGGCAAATGCCCGCATTGAAGGCACCATCAAGGGCATCAAGGAGGCACAAGCCGAGAAGGAAGAAACGAAGAAGATTCGCCAAGAGTTGGCTGATTTCCGCAAACAACTACAGGAAGAAGAGGCTCAGGACAAGGAGGATAAGATTGCCCGCAAGATGGAGAAACTGCGTGAGCGTCAGCAACGTAAGAAAGACCGAAAAGCCGAAAAGGGCAAGAAGTCTGCTTTATCGCCAGAAGAGCAATCTGCTTTGCAAGCTCAACGTGATGCCCAGCAGCAGGCACAAATGACAGAAGGGTCGAATGTAAAGCTGAAAGGTCAGCAAGGGGTGGGCAAAATCTTAGAGATGCATGGCAAGGATGTGACTGTGGCCTTTGGCAGCATCAAGACTACGGTGAAGATTGACCGTTTAGAGTTGGCTGAGGAACCATTGAAGAAACCTGATATTACCCAGAAAGCCACTTATTTGAGCGAACAGACGCAAGACTCGATGCACGATCGTAAGCTGAATTTCAAGCAGGACATCGATGTGCGTGGTATGCGAGGAGACGAGGCCATTCAGGCTGTGACCTATTTCATCGATGATGCTATCTTAATTGGAGTGTCTCGCGTAAGGATTCTACATGGTACTGGCTCAGGTATTCTGCGCACCCTCATCCGCCAGTATCTGCATAGCGTGGCTGGCGTGAAGGGTTTCCACGATGAGCATGTCCAGTTTGGAGGGGCGGGAATTACCGTAGTGGATTTAGAATAACGATTAATTATTTTGCTCGGGTTCTACGTCTGGCTCATAATCCTCCATCAAGTCGGCCTTGTCGATTGACAGTACGCCATTGGGCAACACCGTTACATGGAAAGGCACATAGAGGTCGCTCTCAGGATAGCTCACACTGGCGGCAAACATCAGGCCATACTCCGTCACTTTGTCGAATACCAAGCCCTCCAAGATGGCATGTTGCAGGAAATCAGCCTCTAAATAAGAAGCAAAGGTGTTTTTGGTGAAATCCTTGTTGATAATCTCACGGTCGCCCGAATTTATCCGGAGACTGATTGTATTATCGTAATACCTAACACCTTGCGCATCGGCCACAATGGGCAGATTGGCATCGGCCTTGCGAATCATGCGCATGTTGTACATCTTTCCCTTGAACTCAGCCGAAGCAGTTGCATCAATGGTTTGCAACTCCTGGATTTCATTGCTTACCACATCCTTGGCTATCGACTCGACAACATAGTTGTCAGGATCCTTCTGTGTGTTCTTTCGGCATGATGAAAATGCGAAAAACGATAGACACACAATAATATATAGGTATCTTTTCATTGTCTTTGATGATAATTTACGTTGCAAAGTTACTATAATCTTGCGAAATAACAAAACTTACACTAAATTTGCACACGATATGACAGCGAATCATAACATTTAATGAAGAATTAAGAATGAAGAATGAAGAACGAAAAATGAAAAATGAATAAAGATATGAAGAAGGTTTTATTTGGAGGCTTGTGCGTTATCCTGGCACTCGCCTCATGCAATGGGAAAGGAAAGACAAATGGTGAGGGCTATCTGATTGACGGTGAGATTTCCGACATCAAGGATGGCATGGTGTATCTGAAAGAGTATCAGGACAAGAACTTTATCCTGGTGGACTCGGCTGAAGTAGATGGAGGCAAGTTCGAATTCAGAGGCTTTGCCCTGCAGACTCTGGCCTACGGACTCACCACCGACAAGGAGAGCAACAATCCACTGGTGTTCTTCCTCGGAAACGAGATGATGAAAATCAATATGAGCGAGGAAAAGAAAACACTCGACATTGAGGGCTCGCCCATCAATACGCTCTATCAGGAAACAGTAGGCAAGGTGGGCAAGGAGGGCTTCGACATCAACGAATTCACAAACGCCAATCCTGCTTCTGCCCTTGCACCTTATTATATTATGAGGAATCTAGCATGGGGATTAGACCTCAACCAGCTTCAGACGCTACGAAGCAAACTCGACAAGTCGCTTGACAACAATCTGTATGTGCGCCAAATGGACGACCTGATTGCCAAGAAAGAAGCAGTGCAGGTGGGCAAGATTGCCCCCGACTTCACCCTACCCGACCCAGACGGCAAGCCCGTTAGCTTGAAGGACTTCCGAGGCAAATACGTGCTGGTGAGCTTCTGGGCTGGCTGGTGTCCCGATTGCCGCAGAGAGAATCCCTTCATCGTGGAGGCATACAACAAGTATAAGAACAAGAACTTCACCGTGCTGGGTGTATCCATCGACCGCAACCGTGAAACTTGGCTAAATACAGTCGAGAAGCAAGGCTTGACGTGGACACAGGTATCTGACCTGAAGTACTGGCAGAGTGACGTGGTGAACCTATACGCCATCCGTTGGGTGCCCACAGGCATCTTGCTCGATCCTGATGGCCGCATCCTAAACATCAGCCTCAACGAGGATGAGTTGGTCAAGAATCTTGCCAGCGTATTCGAGCAATAAAGGGGCGATTCTTTGACAAATTGTCTTCACACATTGACAAATTTGCATAGATTACCTTCATTCATTGACAAATTGTCATTACATTCCACTTGGCACACAACTTGCCTTTTTATTAGTGCAAGCCGCAACGAGAGCGGCGAACAGAATGTATAACAATTTAAAGAACTAAAATAAAAATGGAGGTATTAACTATGTTACCAGCAATGTTTAGAAACACTTGGTTTCCTACAGTGTTCGACGATTTTGATTTCACACCTCGTGCCAACACAACCGCACCGGCAGTAAACGTAATGGAAAATGAAACGGCATACACCATGGAAGTGGCCGCTCCTGGCATCAAGAAGGAGTTTTGCCGTGTAAACATCAACGAAGACGGCAACTTGAGTATTGCCATCGAGAACAAATGGGAGCATAAGGAAGAGGACAAGCAACAGAAGCAGCACTACCTGCGCCGTGAGTTCTCTTACTCAAACTACCAGCAGAACTACACACTGCCTGAGGATGTTGACAAGGAGCATATCTCAGCCAAGGTTGAAAACGGCGTACTCACCGTGGTCCTGCCTAAGCTCAAGAAGGAAGAAATCAAGAACGCCCGCACCATCGAGATTTCATGACGCTTATCAGTATTTGATACGAGTGTCATTCATAAAGAAAAGGCTGCTTTTTGCAGCCTTTTTCTTTTATCTTTACAGTACAAATGCAACCATTAGCTCACAGTTCTTTGTAAAAATGCAATTATTACCACAATCTTTCATGCGTTTCGCAAAAAAATTTGTATCTTTACGCCCAAATTTACTAATTAGCATGTATCATGAACAAGAACGAGCAATTTGTTATTACAATTAACCGTGAATTAGGTAGCGGCGGTCGTACCATTGGTCTTAAGTTGGCTGAGAAACTGGGTGTACCTTTCTACGACAAGGCTGTTATCAATGCCTTGGAGAAAAAATACAACATGAGCGTGGAGGAAATTGAAAAAACGAAAGGTCGCAGCTATACCTGGTGGGGCGAGTTTAAGCAGTTCTGGAAGGATACGGATTATTCCAACCTGTATGCGGTTGGTGAAATGGGTGAAATCACCCAGAAACCCACCAGTTTCGATTTGTTCAAAGCTGAAGAGGAGATTCTGAGTGACATTGCCGAACAAGAATCGTGTGTGGTGGCAGGCCGTTGCGGCTTCTATGCCCTTCGCAACCATCCCAACCACCTGCATGTGCTGATTCAGGCTTCGATGGATTTCCGTGTTGAACGAGTAGCACGTAAGCAGAACATGACTCCAGAAGAGGCTCGGAAGACAATCGAGAAGGTTGACAAGATGAGAGAAAACTACGTAAATGAATATACCAGCAAATCGCGCTACAACACACGCAACTATCAGTTGGTGATTGCCGCCGACGGCAAGACAGAGGATGAGATTGTGGAACTGATTCTGCAATACGTTGGCTGATGACTAACGGATGACATAGTAGGGCATTAGATAAGGTAAAGGAAGTTATGTTTGAATCTTTGTTTCAAGAAGTTGTACTGGGGGTGAGCATAGGTGGATGGGTAACCATCCTAACTATGGTGAGCATCTTTGTGGTGATGGCGAAATCGCACATTCCTACCGAGGTGGCTTTCCTGGGTGCTCTGACGGTATTGCTGGTGTTGGGTATTGTTGACGAAGAGGAAGGTATGGCTGGCTTCAGCAGCGAGCCAGTGGTGGTGAATGCCGCCTTTTTTGTGATTATAGGCGGACTGATGCAGACTGGTGTGCTTTATTGGCTGACAAAGAATGTGCTGGGCGAAGCACGCACATTTACAGGAGCTATCATCAAGCTGATGATTCCTACCAGTGTATTATCGGCCTTCCTTGGTTCAGGAAATGTGGTGTCATTGTTGATCGATGCCGTGAAAATATGGTCGCGCAAATTGAATCTATCGCCCTCTAAGTTGCTGATGCCCTTAAGCTATGCTGCCTCACTGGGTGGCATGTGCACCTTGCTTGGCAACTCATCCAACCTGATGATTGCTGGCTTATATACCACTCATACGGGTCATTCAATGAACATCTTCGCCCCGATGTTGCCAGGCATAGTCCTCACCGTATGTGGTATGTTCATAGTGGTACTGATGCAACGCCTCATTCCCGAAAGGAAATCGGCCGACGTTTCGTTCGAATCAACCAGCGATTATACCGTTGAACTATTAGTGCCTACAGACAATCCGCATGTAATGGAAACAGTAGAAGAAGCTGGGCTGTTCAACCCCAAGGGCGGTTCGCTGATTGAGATAATGCATTTCGACCGCGAGATTGTGATGCCTGTGCCCAAGGACGAACCTGTAATGGGTGGCGACCGACTGATTTATGCAGGTCAGATCAACGACCTGTTGGAGCTGAAGCGTACCCACGGCCTGGTGGCTGCTGCACATCATGTTTGGAGCATCAACGAGATTGACACGAAGCGACGCATGCGTACAGCTTACGTTACCTTTGGCAGTGAGCTGATTGGTGAGTCAATGGCTAACAGCAGCTTCGAAAGTATGAACAATGTGGTGCTGGTAGCTGTGGCCCGTCAGGGACATCGTGTGGAGGGTTTGCCTCGCGAGATTACGTTACAGGCTGGCGACACGTTGCTGTTGGAGTGTCCTTCCAAGGGTGAGAGTCAACTGGAGCAGGCCAACCGCCGTTCGCTGAAGTTCTTCGACAGCCATTTTGTGCCACAGCTGGGTCCGAAAACAGTAACCTCGGCCATTGTGCTGACACTGATGTTCCTCATATCTACCTTCAAGATTCTGCCACTGATTACCGCCTCGATGCTTGCCGCAGGCATACTGATGATGGCTGGTTGCTGCCGCATTAACGATGTGACGAAATACATTGAGTGGGATTTGCTGCTTGTTCTAGGTTCTACGATCGTGTTCTCTACAGCCATCACCAAGACGGGTGTCGCCAGTTTCGTGGCTACCACTGTGCTGGATCTCTGTAGTTCTAACCCTTATATGGTGATGCTTGTGATGTGCTTGCTGGCCTCTATTGTGAGCGAGTTCATCAGCGATGTAGGTGCTGGTGCGGTGTTCTTCCCCATCATATATCAGCAGGCTATCCTATTGAATTGTGACCCGATGCCGTTTGTAATGGCACTGATGCTGAGTGTAGCGCTAAGTTTCGCCTCACCCATTGGCAGCACTACCCACATGTTGGTGTTTGGCCCAGGCTCTTACCATTTCACCGACTTTGCTCGTCTGGGTACTGTGATGCATTTGATTCTGTTGCCCGTGATGCTTATTCTGGTTTGTTTATTATATCCTTTTTAATAAAATATGAAGCGAGCTCTGATTACGGGTATCACTGGACAGGATGGCAGCTATTTGGCTGAGTTCTTGTTAGAAAAGGGTTATGATGTTCATGGAACGATTCGTCGCTCATCGGTGGATTTCCGTGAACGCATAGCACATCTGGAGGGTTGCCCTCATTTTCACTTGCATTATGCAGATATGACCGACTCTATGAGTGTGTTAGGAGTCATCAGGAATATACAACCCAACGAGATTTATAACTTGGCGGCACAGAGTCATGTACAGGTTTCATTCGATTCGCCCGAATACACGGTGAATGTGGATGCGGTGGGTATCTTGAGAATCTTAGAGGCTGTGAGGCAGCTTGGACTTACCGATTCTTGCCGCATCTATCAGGCATCGACATCGGAGCTGTATGGCAAGGTAGAACAAGTGCCTCAGAATGAAGACACTCCATTCCATCCATATAGTCCATATGCAGTGGCCAAGCTATATGGGTATTGGATTGTAAAGGAGTATCGAGAGGCTTACAACATGTTTTGCTGCTCGGGAATCCTCTTCAACCATGAAAGTGAGCGACGCGGTGAAACGTTTGTGACCCGCAAGATTACCTTAGCGGCGGCAAGAATTTCTCAAGGCTTGCAGGACTGCCTTTATCTGGGGAATATGGATAGCCTCCGCGACTGGGGTTACGCCAAAGATTACGTGGAGTGTATGTGGCTTATCCTTCAGCAAGAAAAGCCAGAGGACTTTGTGATAGCTACTGGCGTTCAACACAGCGTAAGAGAATTCACTGAGTTGGCTTTCAAACATGTTGGCATTGAGCTGAAGTTTGAGGGAAAAGGAATTGATGAGAAGGGCATTGTAGTGAAAGGTCCAGAGAAACTGATTGGCAAAACGGTTGTGGCTGTTTCAGAAGATTTCTATCGTCCAACGGATGTGGTGAATCTTTGGGGTGACCCTACCAAGGCTAAAGCCAAGTTGGGTTGGAATCCATCCAAGACCAGCTTCGAGCAATTGGTACAGCTGATGGTGGAGCATGATATTGCCAAAGTGGCAGCAGAAGGTGTAGCTGCGAAAGTCAGAACGAATTTGGCAGAATATCTTGAGAAAGGAATCGTCAAGTAATCTTATACAGAAATCACAGATATTTTATGCTTGATAAACACAGTAAGATTTATGTAGCGGGACACCGTGGTTTGGTGGGCTCTGCCATTTGGAATAACTTGATGGAGAGAGGATACACGAATCTGGTGGGGCGATCGCATGAAGAACTTGATTTGACAAATCAGCTGGCAGTGAGGGAATTCTTCAACGAGGAACGTCCTGATGCTGTGGTGTTGGCTGCTGCCTTTGTGGGTGGTATCATGGCCAACTCATTGTATCGTGCCGACTTCATCATGATGAACATGCAGATACAATGCAACGTGATTGGCGAGGCTTATGCCCACGGAGTGAAGAAATTGTTGTTTCTGGGTTCCACCTGCATCTATCCGAAAGATGCTCCGCAACCCATGAGCGAGGATTGCCTACTGACGTCACCTTTGGAATATACCAACGAAGAATATGCCATCGCCAAGATTGCCGGACTGAAGATGTGCGAGAGCTACAATCTTCAATATGGTACGAATTATATTGCGGTGATGCCCACCAACTTATACGGTCCCAACGACAATTTCCATTTGGAGAACAGTCATGTGATGCCTGCGATGATACGAAAGATCTATCTGGCGAAGCTGATTCATGATGAGGCTTGGGATCAGATTGCCATCGACTTGAATAAACGACCCATTGAAGGAATTAACGGTTCAGAATTAACAGTCGATGAACAACGGAAAATGGTCAACGGAAAACGGTCAATGGTTCTTGATGTTTTGGCAAAGTACGGCATTTACGATAATCGCGTTGTTCTGTGGGGTACAGGCAGGCCATTGAGAGAGTTTTTGTGGAGCGAGGATATGGCTGATGCCTCGGTGTATATACTGCTGAATGTGAACTTCAGCGATATTATTGGCACTGAGAAGTATTCTTCTGTACATTATGGTGCTACTACAGATGGAGCTGTGGATAGAAACCAGTCGAAGGGAAGAGGTGGCGCTATCCCATCATTAGGAGAAATTCGAAATTGTCACATCAATGTAGGCACAGGTAAAGAGTTGACTATTCGCGAGTTGTCTGAATTGATTGCAAAAACTGTAAACTACGAGGGCAGCATTGAATTTGATGCTTCGAAACCAGACGGCACCATGCGCAAGCTTATCGATGTTTCGAAGCTGCATTCATTAGGGTGGAAGCACAAAGTGGAAATAGAAGAGGGCGTGAAGAAATTGTTTGAATGGTATCAGAAGTCTTAACCTTCAAGTTCCGACAGTTCTAACCAACGGAAAGACTTTTCATCCAGTTCAGCTTCCAATTGCGGGAGGCGTTTTGACTTTTCCGTGAGAGCCTCAACAGATAATGTGCCGCTACAAAGATCGGCTTCTATCTGCTTCTTCTCAACTTCCAACGCCTCAATATCCTTTTCAAGTTGTTCAAATTCACGGCGTTCCTTGAACGACATACGACGTTTATCGTTTTGGCGTTGACGTTCAGGCTTAGGAGCTTCCTGCTGCTTTGCTTTCGTCACCCCACGATCGTAGCGATCTTTCTCCTCTTTCCAAGCACGATACTGCGTATAGTTTCCAGGGAAATCACGGATATCTCCTTGGCCGTTAAACACCAGAATATGATCGACCACCTTATCCATGAAATAGCGGTCGTGGCTCACCACAATCACACAGCCTCCGAAACCCTGCAGATAATCCTCCAGCACCTGCAACGTCATGATATCAAGGTCATTGGTAGGTTCATCCAAGATCAGGAAATTAGGGTTTCGCATCAATACCGTACAGAGATAAAGACGGCGACGCTCACCCCCACTGAGCTTATAAATGTAATTATGTTGCGTTTCTGGCGAGAAAAGGAAGTATTGCAGGAACTGAGACACACCTAATCGCTTGCCGTTTCCCAACTCCACCACCTCGGCAATATCGCGCACAGCATCAATCACTTTCATCTGATTGTTGAAGTGCATACCCTCTTGTGAGTAATAGCCAAAACGTACCGTGGAACCAATCTCCAAGTTGCCACTATCCAACGGCAACTCACCCAAGAGAATCTTCAGAAACGATGACTTTCCTGTGCCGTTATTGCCCACGATACCCATTTTCTCGTAACGAGAGAAAATGTAAGAGAAATCGTCGAGAATCTTCACGTCGCCGAACGACTTACACAGGTTGTCGGCCTCGAAAATCTTATTGCCAATATAAGCCGACGTTACATTCAGCTGCACCTTATCGTCGTAGATTCGCTGCTTCGCCACTTTCTCCAATTCGTAGAAAGCCTCCTCACGATAGCGAGCTTTGTGGCCACGAGCTTGCGGCATACGGCGCATCCAATCTAACTCGGTGCGATACAAGTTGTTAGCGCGTTCAATCTCCACTGCCTTGGCATCCATTCTCTCCTGACGTTTCTCCAAGTAATAGGCATAGTTGCCGTCATATTGAAACAGCGACTCAGCATCCAGCTCAATGATATGGTTGCACACACGATCAAGGAAATAGCGGTCGTGTGTCACCATCAGCAACGTCATTTTGCTGCGTCGCAAGTAATCTTCCAGCCATTCCACCATATCGAGATCGAGATGATTGGTCGGCTCATCCAAAATAAGCAATTCGGGATCATTGATGAGGGCATTCACCAGTGCCACACGTTTCAACTGTCCTCCCGACAGCTCTGAAACGGGTTGTTGTAAATCAGTGATCTTCAACTTGGTGAGTAGCTGTTTAGCAGCCAATTCATAATCTTTATGTGGATCAACGATGCAACTGCCGTGTTGCAGGCAAGCTTCAAGCACGGTGAGATGGGAAGGGTAATGAGGTGTTTGTGGCAAATAACCCATACGCAGGTCACGACGGAAAGTGATCTTGCCTTCATCGTAGGGTTCCTCACCAACCAAAATGTTTAACAACGTGGATTTCCCAGTGCCATTCTTAGCAATGAGTCCAACGTGTTGGCCTTCGGTAAGTCCGAAGCTGATGTCATGAAACAACACCAGCACTCCAAACGACTTACTGAGGTGCTCAACCTGCAATACGGGATTCTGCGTAAGTGCCATCAGATGATATGATCATAGATTTCAACGAGATTCACGACCTCGCCGTTCTTCACTTTGCTCCACACCAGCTTTACTGGATCGATCATCTTTTCATCAGACAAGTTCAGCAAAACGGGTACTTCACGACTTCCATCAATCAATGTGCGCCACTCTACGCCATCCACCTCGTTGGTAAGGATTACACAAAGAGTGATACCCAAGGCAACCCAGGCATCCCGCTTGCGAGGATTCAGTGAGCCATTGTCAATGATTTGCTGCATGTGGCGAATATCACTTTCTTCACCACGAAAATCTTTCTTCAACTGTTTCTTGATTTCCGACTGCACCCAATCATAAGCCTCATCAATCTGGTAAATCTCCATCAGTCGAACAGGAATGGTCTCGGCTTGATACTTCACACCAGGATAACGCAATTGCAATGAAGCGATTACGTCCTGTGCCTTACGGATAGAAGCACCTTGAGGAGTGGCAAACGATACTTCAAAAGCCACATCGCCGATGCCAGTCACCCACTGATGGTTCTCGTAGGCCTCTCCCTCTTCTGTAAAGACCTCGCAACTATAGGCACATGGCAACATACCTACTGTAACAGCCTGAGCACGGCGACTATTCCTCAATTCTTCGTTGACGGCTACTTGGCCATAGTCGGCCTGTTCACCACGAAAAGCAGAGATGCGGAAATTACCGTCCCAATCATTGGGATTATAAAAGAGGAACGAATCCTCACCACCCTCAAACTCATTCCAATCGGCTGGGTAAGTCATTGAGAACCAAGCACCAGGTGCGATAAATTTCTTACCTTTATTCATATCTAATCAATCTAATTAACCCATCTTGATGTAACTTAGAGAGGTAGAGAGCAATGCGCTGGGGGAAATTCTCCTCCTTTGGGTGCAGCAATGCGACCTCACGGATAATATCTTCTGCTGTCCGTTTACCATCTATCCTACTCCATATCTCACTGCCAAAACGCTCCAAGGGTATATGAATTTGAGGAGAGAACCATTTACTCAACCATTTCCTAAGCCACGATTTAGGGAAACGGTGATAAACCAGCGTTAAACAACCATCTTCTGCTGGCTCTACCCACACCTTCTCAGCGTGGACAGGAACTACATCCAACAAACTCACTTTATCCATTCACTATTTCCTTTTTCCTATTTACAAATGTTTGGCTTTTCCAACCCATAGCCTATTCGTTTGTCAAGATAAAGCATCGTGACTGCTACTAAGACAGCAGCTAAGCCCGTGCAGGCAAAAATCTGCATACCAGTAGTATAACTGGGATCTGTTTCATTGGCCTTACCCACAAACATCGGGATGATGGCTCGTCCGAAATTCTGGATGAAGAATATCAGAGAGAAAGCAGTACCCAAACATTTCATCGGCATAATCTTTGGAACAATGGGCCACAAGGCAGCAGGTGTCAAAGAGAATCCAATGCTTAACAGAACCATCAGGAAAATAGCGAATGTGCTGATATAAATAGGCAATGAGAAACCAAAATGTACCAATGTTAACAAGCTAGTACCAATGATGATGAGGGTAACACCACGTCCGTATTTATCATACACTGAGCCAAATAATGGAGTCATCAGAATGGTTCCGAAAGGCACGATTGAGGTGATAAAGCCCGCCATATCGGGATCCACAGCGTATTTGTCGATCATGAGACGAGTAGCAAACTTCAGGAAAGGACTCACTGCCGAATAAAACAACACCACAAAAAGGGTAATGAGCCAGAAGCCCGGACTCTTCAAAATGTAAGCGATGTCACGAAGGTGGAACTGATCATCCTGATTGACAATTGTTGATTGACAATTGACAATTTTCTCATCTTTGTCTAAGCGGATGTCGAGAATACAAAAGACGAAAAAGGACACCAAGCCTATCAGGAGGCAAACCAAGCCCAACAACAAGGGAGCAGAGAGCGAGAAATGACGGGCTATAGGAGCACTGACACTCAGAGCAGCAGCTGTGCCCAAGCGAGCCATCGACAGTTGGATACCCATCGCCAATGCCAACTCATGCCCAGTAAACCAGCGCACCATTGCCTTGCTCACCGTTATGGCACACATCTCATAGCCCACGCCAAAAATGGCAAATCCCAAACTGGCGATAGCGGCAGACATGGGAAGGTGCACATCCCACCACAACACGTTGAAGTTGAATGTCTGGCCAGCCAACGGAGCCGTTACGGCAAAGTATTTCAGGCCTACACCTATTAACATTAAAGAACAGGCGAGCACTCCAGTGAAGCGCACGCCCATCTTATCCAAAATGAGTCCGCTGAAGAACAGCATCAGCAGGAACACATTGATCAATCCACTTGAACCCGAGAAGAAACCATAGTCGCTACTCGTCCACCCCAAGCCGCCTTCCTCTACTGGTAATTCCAACAGGGACTCTAAGGGTGACATGATATCGTTGAGGAAGTAACCCATCATCATAGCTGTTGCCACGATGACCAAGACTATCCAGCGAATAATCGCCGAGTCGTTGATTTTCTTCCTCAACTCAGTCATTTTATGTTTGGCTCTTCCAAGCCCAGGCCTTTCTTCTTATCAACAGCCTTCAGCACCAAACCTAAAATCAGTGCAGCTACACCCAAGCAAGCAAGCATTACCAATGGCCAGGTATAATCAAACTGTGTTGGGTCGGTAACATTAGGATTGGTATTGTCGAGCACCTTACCAATCAGCAATGGGAACAACCACAAGCCGATGTTCTGAATCCAGAAAATCAGTGCATAAGCCGAACCGATAATCTTGGCATCCACCAGCTTAGGCACACTTGGCCAAAGTGAAGCAGGCACCAGTGAGAAAGAAGCACCCAATACAAGGATGGTGAGGTAAGCCACAATGATGCCACCCACCATGTTGCCCTTAAATCCTGGCAGGATGAAAGCAAACGTGAGATGACAGGCAATCAGCAGCAAAGAACCCAACACCAACATAGATGCAGCCTTACCCTTATGGTCAACATAACTACCCAAAATAGGGGTGATACCCATAGCCAACAGTGGGAAGACAGCGAATACCGACTCAGCACTTTGACGCATATAACCCATGTAGCAGTAAACCACCAAAGCTACGATAGCCAGAATGAGGAGTCCGTATTTACGAGTCTTATCTTTCATGAAGTTGCTGGTAAACGACGCGATAGCCACCACCAACATGATCACATACTGGATGATTGTCACAGAGCTGTCGGCCCAAAACGAGTCAGGGTCAATCTCCGTAAAGTCGAGGTTGCACTGCAGCATATTCACCGCATATTTCTGGAATGGGAAGATTGCGCTGTAGTACAGAACACAGAGCAGAGACACCAACCAGAAACCCGTGCTGGTGAGAATCTGACCCAAATCACTAATCTTAAATGGATCATCTTTCTCCTCAGCCTCACCGGTCTGTGCATCCAACTTTCTATCCATGAAGAAGTAAACGATAAACATAATCAGGCCAATGGCCAGCAACACCACGCCGAAAGCCACCGAACGGCTCACGCTGATGTTACCACCCAACTTAGCAAAGAACGGCGAGAAGATCATACAGGTGGCCACGCCTAAGCGAGCCAACGCCATCTCGCTACCCATCGCCAACGCCATTTCACGTCCCTTGAACCACTTCACGATACCACGACTCACGGTAATGCCGGCCATCTCACAGCCGCAACCGAAAATCATAAAGCCGCAAGCAGCAAACTTAGCCGAAGCAGGCATACCCTCGTAGAACGGAGAAACGCCCAGCTCGTCAAAGATAGGAATGTAATTCAAATTGTTGGTAAACCATTCTTCCAATCCGCTGCCCATGAACGACTCGGTTACAGCATACCACTTGATAATGGCACCTATCAACATCACTGCGCCAGAGAGCACCGCCGTAAAGCGAACCCCCATCTTGTCGAGGATGATACCAGCAAAAATCAGGCAGAATACAAACACATTGAGGAACACCTCGCTGCCCTGCATGGTACCGAATGCGGTGGAATCCCAACCGCGTGTCTCCTGCATCAAGTCCTTGATAGGCGACAGGATATCCATGAAGATATAGGCAAAGAACATGCCTAATGCCAGCAGCAACAAAGCTGTCCAGCGCATTCCTGCGGAATCACGCAATGTCTGTTGAATCTTGTCTGTTGTTGTCATAACAATAACCTACTTCAAAGACACATCACTCTGCTGGAGCCTCTGGAGTCTCGGTAGCAGGAGCTGTGGTGCCAACTGGCATGTTGTAAGGATTGGTGTTAGCGCTCTTCTGAGCCTGCTCCATGATAGCATCCTGGCTGCTTGAGTTTGCTGAAGGCAAAGAATAAGCTGATGCTACACTGCAAATCACCATCACAGCTGCCAATGTCCACGTAGCCTTCTCTAAGAAGTCAGTGGTTTTACGTACGCCCATGATAGCGTTAGAAGATGAAAAACCAGAGGCCAAACCGCCACCTTTTGAATTTTGAATCAACACGATGCCGCACATCAGAATAGATGCGACCAACATCAAAATAATAATCAGTAAATAC
>CACZRQ010000184.1 GCA_902783615.1 uncultured Bacteroidales bacterium
CATAAAATAAAAATAGCGAATAATTTGGGATTGTCGGAGATTTAGGTTATCTTTGCACCCACTTATTGGACATTAGAATACACAGCTGAAAGCTTCGTTACAGCTCAAATTTCCACAAAAAAGAATAACGATAAGTCGAAAGCTGCCAGCTCGCGCTTACAGGAGCGTGGGCATTGGTGGTATTATCGTTAGGGACGTGGAAATCCTGAGCTGTATAATTTTATCTGCTGGTGAACTGCGCTTCTGTATCTTTAATGTCCACAAAGTTTGTATAACTGAAAACTTAATTTAATCTTTTGTGTAGATATAAATATTGAATTGTATGCTAAACGATGAAACCATCTCGGAAGAGATAGTTATTGTCGGTGAGAGATATGGGGACTTAGCCGACGTAATCATGCCACTTTTTAACCAAGTGGAACCCCACAAGACCAACGATATCATAAAAGCATTGGGTAGTGATGTTGTCTATCTGATACCCGCATCGGGATTAGTTGACAAGAAGGCCGTTGCTGTCTATACCGAAAACAGGAAGCGGTTAGGCTATGTGTGGATGTGCCAGTCGCACGCCGTTCGTGATTGGATGGAGGAGAAAAACCAGCAGCTTCTTGCCGTCCGTATCAAGGAGATCAATTCTGTGGCCTGTGTACTAATAGCAGAGACAGTAAAGCCCGTCTGTCTGCCTAAGAAGGAGCGTTATAGTCAGACGATTGATCTTGACTGGGCCTGCAACCTGCCTATGGAACTGCCCTACCTCAAAAAGGACAGTGTACGTATGAGCATATTCCTGATGAATGAGGCACTGGAGGAAGAAAAACAGTGGAGCGACCTGCTGAGACAGCGCATCGACAATCTGCTGGAGGATATGCCATTGGAACTCTCTGCCTATTCTAACAATGCCTGTATGGAGCTGTATTATAAGATGAAGGACTCGCCCATTGAGGAGGTGCGTCAGCATGCGCCTTTCGTGCTGGCCTCGCTTGTTGAGCGCGGTTCTGCCAATCACATGAAATGGTGGCTGCAAGAATGGTTACCCGATCAGTTTGAACTCGCTTCTGAGACGGATTTGCTGGCGATGTTCGAGGCTGCCAACTACACGCTGGCGAAGGTGGAAGAACTACTGCACACTGCGCCTGAACACCTGTTTCATTTATATAAGGTGAATAAGACGGACTTTGCCAATACCCTGTATTATGCCTCGTTGCCCGAGTGTGTCTATAATCGGCTGATGACGCTATTGGCTGTGAGAGAGCTGATGCTGGAGAAAAGGAACAGAGGCGGTCGAATGGAATATGCTGAGACCGAAGAAGGCGAGTATTTGGATCTCTGTTTCCTGACTGCTCCCTGTTTCGCCAGTATGGAGGGACAGAATCAGCTGAGGGCATTGCTGACGGGCCTGCTATCGCGAATGGATGTGGATTCCGGGCGCGACTGGGTGGCTGTGTATATCGCCTATCATTTCTTTATAGGCCAGCGGATGCTGATGAAGCGCTATGCAGACTTCTTCTGTGATATTGAGTGCCTGCTTCCTGGTGTGTTGACAAAGCTCGACAACAGACATAGTGGATATAACCGGTATAAATCGTATATTGCTTCGATGGCTTTGGAGTGTAATAAATGGTTTGTGGATAAGGGTTGCCTGCCGCCCATGAACTTGTGGCGTTCTAATTCCTATACTTATCAGGTGGATGATAACCGACAGGATAGGATTCAGGCACTGGTGGCAGAAGTCTATCAGGGACTCAGAAGAATAAAGAATCTCTAACTAAGAATCATCAAAGCTTAAGCACCATTTAGCAGACGCTATCTGGTGTTTTTTTTGTTTTCTTCGGTCGGTGTCGTCGGTGTCGTTGGTGTGAAACCCTCGGTGTTGTCGGTGTCGCCGGTGTGCCTTGAATCTATGCTGTTTTTTTCTTATTTAAGCTTTGTTTTTTGACCTATCTTTGCATTGCTGAAAGGCAAGAGTCTGTACGGCTCTGTTTACATCAATGTTTAACCATTTAAAGCAAAGTGTTATGTCAAAAAGAAAACGAAGAAAGAAACCACAGACTGGGTGGGAAAGAAACCAGTTCGGCATCATGGTGAAACGATGCTGTATGTCATGCCCGTTCTGGGAGGAGACGCGACTGAAGAAAGCCCGTATCTGCATGAGGCAGGAGATGGAAGTGAAGCGTTATCACGTCTGTGGGAAATGGGAAATGAGCGAAGGACTCCAGATGGCGGGTAGCGGCTACGGCAAGGTCAAGCGATGGGAGTATCTGCAGTATCTGCTGAAGATCCGCGAGGAGGAAAGTCTGGCCGTGCAGAACGGACTCCGCATCAAAGTGAAGACCGTCGAGGAGATCAGGACAGAATTCGAGAGTCTGTACGGCTCTGTTTACGTCAACGAATAATATTTATTTAACACAAAAAAATTAACAAATGAAAGAGATGATTTTAAGAGTTGTGAAGTGTGGCGAGATGTTTTCCGTCCCTTCAGAGAAGAGTGAGAACGGCAGCCTGAACAAGCGCATCCTGGTGCTACAGGAATTGGGCGGCAAGTATGAGAACAGCTTTGTGGTGACGGCGCTGGGCAATCTGGCCACGCTCGTGTTCCAAGAGGGCGATCTGGTGATTACAACTCTCCGGTTCCAGAGCCGCGAGTACAACGGGCAGATGTTCATGGATGTTGTAGCTACGGAACTGATTAAAAACTAAGTAATAACCTGAGTTGAAAGAACGGGCGGAGAAGTATCGATGAAATGAGCTCAACTACCTTCGCTTTTCCAAGGCTCGCAATTTCAACAGACAATGAAAAAGACAAGTAAAGTAAAGACAACGACGCTGAGTGCCCAGGTGGCCGTCAGCATGACAGAGACAGGAATGGATTATGTTCAGGTGATGCCTGACAATCCGCGTGTGGGACTGGTGAAGCCGTTCAGCGGCATGGGGCGCGGACAGCTCCTGAGCAACGGCTCGTTCGACTTCGTGCGCCAAAAGCGCATCCGTAAGGCACCCGTGCTGGTGATGGCACACAGCAGCCTCTCCTTCGGGCTCGACGGCAACGACCGTTATGTCCTGACTTTGCCCAGTGAACTGCGCGATGAACTCCCCGTATGGCTAGAGAAAGAAAGCAGGCAGGTGATCAGATACCTGAAGAAGCTGAATAAAGAAACATCTGAAACGAAAGGAGGGGAGCAATGAAACAACAGATAGCAGTAAACTCAAAACACACGGGTGACCGCAGGAAGGATCACCGCGGGTATGCAGAGACCTGGACTTCGGAGCAGCTTGACGGGCTGCTCTCCGAGGACTGGCTCCGCAGGATGGTGGCCGCCGTCAGGGGCGGCGACGAGAGGCAAAAGGACGGGCTGCCGTATATCTGTCCCCACTATTCGGCCTTCAGGGACAACCACCGGGCGCAAGCCGACATCATCCCCGAGGCGTTCACGTTTATGACCTGCGTGGATGTAGATGATCCCGGACTCGTGGACAAGGCCATCGGGCAGGCGCTGGCGGTGAACGGCGACGAGTATTCCGACTGGCAGGATCAGGTGCTCAGGATCGAGTACTCGGCCCGCATGAAGGTGCATATCTACATCCGTATCCCCAAGGTCATGACCATGGAGGAGGCGCAGCAGGCATTCTGCAAGGAGATCGGCGTGCCCTATGACGAGTCGTGCATCACGCCAGAACGCTACATCTACGTGACGGGCATCGACGAGGAGGTATATCGTTCGGCCCACTGGCTGGAGCAGATGAGCGAGGAAGAGCTGTCGGAGCGCAGGGAGGCGTATCTGAGCCGGGGGCTCGACGTGGACGGAAGGAAGTTGAAAGGCGACAGCCCGCAGGTTCCTAAAACCAACAACACGCAGGAGGTTATATGTGCTGCAGAGGTGAATGACAGGACGATGTTTATATTCAGGGAGTGCATGAAGGAGGAAGGTGTGACTGATGCAGATCTTGTGGATCAGGGAGGCAGGCATAACTCGGTGAAGATGGTGCTGAGCAGTTGCAACCAGCTGTTGACCAAAGAAGAGACGCTGGGCGTGCTGAAGGTGCTGATGCCGAATAACTGGCAGGACGAGAACATCCAGACGCTGGTGAACGACTTCTATACGGATTACTATAATCCGAGTCAAAGACTCACATTGTTTCAGAAGCGCGTGTTCAGGGAGAGCAGGAAAATCGACTCGAAGGAGGCTCAGATAGCGGAGATTCAGGCTCAGGAAACCCAATGCGAACTATCAAAGATGTTTACAAGCAAGATGCCGCCAGAGATTCCAGAGGTGCTGCCAAAACTGGTGAAAGCAGTCACCAGAAACACACCACAGAGATATAAGGCAACAGTAGCACAGGCGATGTTCCCGCCACTTGCCACCTATCCGAAGAAACTCAGTTTCCTGTATATCGACAATCAGGTGAGAGAACTTCGCATCAACTGTCTGATCATCGCAGGAACAGGCTCAGGTAAGGACTCGTGTACCAAGCAGCCACTCACGCATATTCTTGCAGATATGACCAAGAGAGACAAGGAGAGTCGCGACAGATTAAAGAAATTCAATGAGGAATACACCTCAAAAGCGGCCAACAAACAAAAGCCACAGCGACCTGAAGACCTGATTATCCAGACGCTGAAATACGACATCACCAAAGCCGCACTGGTGCAGCGTATGGATGAAGCCCAGGGGGCTCCACTCTACGTGAGACTGAACGAGCTTGAGCAATGGGATAAGATTGAGGGTTCTTCTGGAAGAGGCAACCAGTTTACAACGTTGAAGCTTTGCGATGACGAATTCAACGATTTTGGTTCCGACCGGGCTGGAACGCAGAGTGTGTCAGCCTCAGGCTGCCTGCACCTGAACTGGAACGCCAACACAACAGAGGCAAAAGCCTACAAGTACTTCCGCTTCGTGCTGACGGACGGGCCTATCTCGCGCCTGTGTCTGGCAACAATTCCTGAAGAAGAGATTGGAGCAGAAGTCATCCCCTTCGGCAGATACGACGAAACGTATGACGAAGCATTGAAGCCTTATATCGACAATCTGAAAGCTGCTACTGGCGAAATAGACTGTATTCAGGCTCGTAAACTAACCAGAAAGTTGAAGAACGAATGTGCAGACTTTGCCCGACTCTCTCAGGATCGTGTGTTCGACAATCTTACGCACCGTGCGCTTGTGCATGCGTTCAGAAAGGCCTGTCTGCTCTATGTGGCCAATGGGATGAAGTGGGAAAAGGCCATCGAGGATTTCTGTCGCTGGAGTCTCTACTACGACCTCTATCTGAAGATGATGTT
This sequence comes from uncultured Bacteroidales bacterium, assembly GCA_902783615.1. Classification (GTDB taxonomy): domain Bacteria; phylum Bacteroidota; class Bacteroidia; order Bacteroidales; family Bacteroidaceae; genus Bacteroides. The sequence continues at coordinate 5,276 of CACZRQ010000184.1, forward strand.
CTGGGGTGATCAGATTCGTCATGCAGATGATGAAATACCCATATCGAAGCGCGGCCCCCAGAACCTTCTGGTGTTATTGCCACAAGAATTCACAATAGAAGATGCCAAGCGAGTCCGACTACAGGTGGGAAAGACTAACGAAGGTCATCTTTGTGATAAAATGATCAGGACTTGGGTGAACCGGGGTTATGTGATACAGAATACAGAATACAGTTTTAAAAAAGCATTAGGTAAAGGACAATGAATCAAATGGAAATCAATAAACAGGCAAAACTCTCCGAGCACTTTACGCTCGGGGAGTTGACGAGGAGCAAGTCATATCCGAAGATTTATAATGTGCCAAGTCATGTGGCGATAGAGAATCTGAAG
>CACZRQ010000185.1 GCA_902783615.1 uncultured Bacteroidales bacterium
CTAATTGAGCTGCAACAGCTACCATGGGTTGAACATCGCCCCTACTACCAAATACCATGAAACAGAAATGTGCCATAAGCATTTTTATTATCTTGCTACAAATGTAACGTTTTTTTTCCAAAAGTGATTATCTTTGCAATATGAAATGCCCTCTACAGGGCTGTAATATAACACTTTGGTTATTTCACCTGCCTGCTGAGGAACTCGACGGCAATGTCGGTGGCACGAGGCATGTCCTTCATGAAACCATGATCTTCGCCATGCAGGATGTAGAGCTCGGCATTGTTCGACTGCTCGGTATAGCGGACGCCATAGGTGTAAGGCACCACACGGTCGCCTGTGCCATGAATCACGCAGAGCGGGCCCTTGAAGTTGGCTGCTGTCTCATAGATGGGCAGGTTGAAAGCCGTGCGGATGTACTCGGCACCCAACTTCTGGCGGCCACCCATCAACTCAATCCAGTCGCCTTCCAGGTTCAGCGGATCGTAGCTTGCTCCAAACGTGCTGCCACGAATGGCATCGTCGCGTAACACAGCTGCAGGAGCCATCAAGACAGCACTCTTGATCTCAGCACCCAGCTTACCAGCTACCATGCTGGCTACCACACCTCCCTGAGAGTGACCCAATACGGAAACGGTGCTCACATAGCGCAGATCGCGCACATATTCGAACACCTGCAGGGCATCCTCAATCTCGTTGGGCACCGTGTGCTGCCAGAACTCACCCTCGCTCTCGCCGTGACCGTTGAAGTCGAAGCGGATGCTGGCAATGCCTTGTGCCTCAAGCTTGTCGGCAATGACATCGAACAGCGTCTTGCGCTCTCCACCGCCCTTGTTGCCGCCAAAGCCGTGCATCATGATCACCATGGGAATCTGTTCACCAGGCTGGGTGGCAGGCTTCTGGATGATAGCTGCCAACTTGCCCTTACTGCCGTCAATCGTCAGTCTCTGTGTCTCTGCAAAGGCAGAAATGCTTGTCAGCAACATAGCCGACAAAAACAAAGTAAATAGTTTCTTCATATCTCTTTTAGTTTAAATTATTTACATCATTGCCAAAAGAATGACCTGACCCACGATGATGCGCAGGAACATGCTCAGGGGATAGACCGTTGAATAGCCCACAGATGGCGCATCGGTATCAGTCTGCTGGTTGGCGTATGCCAAGGCGGCAGGCTGGGTGTAGCTACCACTGATGAGACCCATCAGGGTGAGGTAGTTCAATTTGTATTTCCAACGGGCGATGGAGCCAATCAGCAGCAACGGAATGACGGTGATGATGAAGCCATAGAGCACATACATCATGCCGCCGCCTTCCACTACCGTCTTCACGAAACTCTCGCCTGCCTCGATGCCCACACTGGCGAGGAACAGCACGATGCCGAGCTCTCGCAACATCAGGTTGGCACTCATGGTGGTATAGGTGATCAGCTTGAACTTATAGCCAAAACGGCCGATGAGGATGGCCACCACTAACGGACCGCCAGCCAAACCCAACTTCACGGGGGTGGGGATGCCTGGGAACATGATGGGGATGCTACCAATCAAGATGCCCAAGAAGATGCCCACGAAGATGGTGATGATGTTGGGGGCATCGAGCTTCTTCATCTCATTGCCCAACACACGAGCCACACGCTCGACAGCATCCTGTGGACCAACCGCCATGACCCTGTCGCCCACCTGCAACTTCAGATTGGGAGCGGCAAACAGATCCATACCCGAACGGTTGACGCGGGTGACATTCACGCCATGCATGCTGCGGAAATGCAGGTCGCCCAACTTCTTTCCATTGATATCCGACTTGGTGACCAAGATGCGACGGGAAACCAAGGGGAAGTGCTTGTCCTCCCACTTGATGCCTTCCACCTCGCGACCAATGAAAGCCGTGATGCCTGGGGCATCGTCCTCGGCGCACACAATGCGAAGCTGGTCGCCTATATTAAATATGGTGTCCTGGTTCGGACTGTCCAAATAGCCGTTGTGCTTGATGCGCGACACCACGAAATTGCGTCCAGAAAGACTCTTCACCTCCAAGAGCTGCTTGCCATCGATGGCCTCGTTGCGCACCTCCAGATAGAGTGTATGAGGTTGCTTGCTGGTGTCTTCGTGGCCTTCCAAGTCTTTCTCCTCATCCTTGATGTGAATCTTAAACACCTGTTTGATAAGCAATATGGCACCAATGATGCCAATCACACCCAAGGGATAGGCGCAGGCATAGCCCAAGGCGATGGGGTCGCCCGTATAGCCCAGCTGGTTCAAGGCTTCCTGAGCGGCACCAAGACCAGGTGTGTTGGTGACAGCTCCGTAGAGCACGCCAATCATCATGGGCAGTTCCACGCTACCATCTATATAATAGATAACCAAGGTGACAACGATGTCGAGGACGATGATGATGGCTGCAAGCATGTTGAGGCGTATGCCTCCCTGCTGGAACGAGGTGAAGAACGAGGGTCCCACCTGCAAACCGATGCAGAACACAAACAGAATCAGGCCGAAATCGCGGATGAAATGCAGGATGGCCGTATTGCCCGTGAAGCCGAAATGACCCATGAGGATGCCCATGAACAACACAAAGGTGACGCCCAATGAAACACCATATACTTTTTGCTTACCTAAAAAGACGCCAACGGCAATGACAAAGGAATAGAGCAGCACGATGTGTGCTACAGATGATGTATCCCACAATAAACTCTGTAACCAGTCCATAATCTCTAGAAATTAAGTAATTAAAAAAGATGGCTACCTTCACAGGCCGCCATCCCCAACAATTAATTCATTCATAACAATGCCCAACTATGAAATTGGAACACTGCAAAGGTAAGTACTTTTTTTATATCTCCAAAATATTTCTCGTTTTTTTTTGATTTTTTTTTTCAAGATGTGTATTTTTGCATCAAATTACAAAGGGAAATAAACCTTAAAAGAACGATATTATGGAAAAAACTATTTTTTCTCTCTGCCTGACATGCATGCTCTCTATGGGTGCTGTCATGGCTCAAGTGGCCAACTACGATGTGGTGCCACTGCCCCAAACAGTGAATCTGTCGGCTAAACCCGGCTTTGTGCTCAACGAATCAGTGTCGATCATGTATCCCGAAGGCAACGCCGACATGCAACGCAATGCCCGTTTCCTGAGCGATTATGTGAAGGAGATGACCCAGCTGGTGCTGGGGTCTCAGCCGCTGCCAGCCAAGGCCAAGTTGGCGAAAGTGGGGCAGGGCAACGTGGTGCTCACCCTCGATGCCTCGATTCAGAATGAAGAGGGATATACCATCAGTGTGACAGATAAAAACGTGACCATCAGCGGTAAAACGCCTGCTGGCGTGTTCTTGGGCATTCAAACGATGCGCAAGTCGTTGCCTGTGCTTAATGAGAAGCCACAGGCTGTTACCTTGCCAGCTGTGAGCATTGCCGACGAACCTAGATATGCTTATCGTGGGATGATGCTCGACTGTGCTCGCCACTTCTTCACGGTGGATTTCGTGAAGGAATACATCGACTTGTTGGCGTTGCACGGCATGAACCGTTTCCACTGGCATCTGACGGAAGACCAGGGTTGGCGCTTTGAAGTGAAGAAATATCCTAAGTTGACGCAGATAGGCGCTTGGCGTTCTGGTACCACCGTTGGTAAGAACTCAGGCGTTGACGATGGTGTGCTTCATGGTGGCTTCTATACGCAGGATGAATGTCGTGAGATTGTGAAATATGCGGCAGACCGCTATGTCACTGTCATCCCAGAGATTGATATGCCAGGCCACATGCTGGGTGCATTGGCTTCCTATCCCGAACTGGGCTGTACGGGTGGCCCTTACGAGGTGTCACACCTGTGGGGCATCTTCCCTGATGTGCTCTGCATGGGTAAGGAGAATACGTTCAAGTTCATCGAAGATGTGCTGGATGAGTTGGTTGCCATTTTCCCATCTGAATACATTCACATCGGTGGCGATGAGTGTCCACGCACCCGCTGGGCTGAGTGCCCATTGTGCCAGCAACGCATCAAGGATGAAGGATTGGTGGCACAGGAAGGAAAATCGAAGGAAGATCTGCTTCAAGGCTATTTCACCCGTCGCATAGAGAAGTACTTGCACGAGAAAGGCAAGAAGCTGATTGGTTGGGATGAATTGCTGAACTGCAATGTGGACCAGAGTTCTACGATCATGTCGTGGCGTGGTGCCGAACCAGGAGCCAAAGCTGCCAAGTTGGGTCACGACGTGATTATGAGCCCTAACAAGCCGATGTATTTCGACCACTACCAGACTGACAACCTCGCTCATGAGCCGTTGGCAATTGGTGGTTTGGAAACCGTGAAGGATGTGTATGCTTTCGAGCCTGTGGCTAAAGAGCTTTCTGCTGACGATGCTCGTCATATATTGGGTGTTCAGGCAAACCTCTGGACAGAGTATGTGGCTTACCCGCATCATGCTGAATACATGGTGCTTCCAAGAATGGCGGCATTGGCTGAGGTGCAGTGGTTACAGCCTGATAGCAAGGACTATGATGCCTTCATGGTTCGCCTGAAGCGTTTGAAGGAGATATACGACCTGCATCAGTGGACGGTGGCCCAGCATGTGTTCAAATGAAAAAAAAGTGTATATAATTACCATTCTTTAACTATTACATACCCCTTTATCTGTTTATTTTTTTGTAACTTTGCAGCCGATTTTAAGAAGAGTAACATTTTTAATCTAAAATAACTGATATTACAATGGCAGAATTGAAAGAAAAGCTTTTCGAGGAGTTCTCTCCGACCACTACCGAACAGTGGATTGAGAAGATTACTACCGACCTGAAAGGCGCTCCATTTGACAAGAAGCTTGTCTGGAGAACCAATGAAGGATTCAATGTGTTTCCTTTCTACCGCCTGGAGAACGTGAAGGATTTGAAGACCATCAACTCTCTCCCTGGCGAGTTCCCTTACCTGAGAGGTAACAAGAAGAAAGACAACACCTGGTTCGTACGTCAGGATCTGAAAGTTGCAGACCCTGCAGAGGCTAACAAGAAGGCGCTGGACGTGCTGAATCGTGGCGTTGACTCTCTGGCATTCCAACTGGGTCATGCAGAGGTGGACGAGCAGTTCATTGAGACACTGCTGAACGGCATCCTGCCACAGTATGTGGAACTGAACTTCAGCTGCTGCCAGAAGAAGGCTGTGAACCTGGCTAACCTGCTGGTGGCTTACTTCAAGAAGAACAATTATCCTATGGCTGACCTGAAGGGTTCCATCGACTTCGACTTCATTGGCAAGATGATGACTCGCGGTCATGAGATGCCTGCGGCTGTGGAGACCATCAAGGCGCTGATTGAGGCTACTGCTGAGCTGCCTCAGTATCAGGTGGTGGGCGTGGGTGCCTTCAACCTGCAGAACGCTGGGTCGTTCATCGATCAGGAGTTGGGCTATGCGCTGGCTTGGGGTAACGAATACATCAACCTGATGACAGAAGCTGGTGTGCCTGCCGAACTGGCTAACCAGAAGCTGCGCTTCAACCTGGGCGTGAGTCCTAACTACTTCATGGAGATTGCCAAGTTCCGTGCCGCTCGTCTGCTGTGGGCCAACATCATGGCTACCTACACTGAGAACAAGGAGGCTTGCAAGATTCATACGCATGCCGTTACTTCTACCTACAACCTCAGCGTGTTCGATGCTCACATGAACCTGCTGCGTACGCAGACAGAGGCCATGAGTGCTGCACTGGGTGGTGTGGATTCAATGACGGTTACTCCGTTCGACGTGACTTACGAAGAACCTAATGACTTCTCTGAGCGTTTGGCTCGCAACCAGCAGCTGCTGCTGAAGGAAGAGAGCCACATGGGTCGCATCGTCGATGTGGCTGGCGGTTCTTACTACATCGAGAACCTGACCGTAGCTATCGCTGAGCAGGCTTGGAAGCTGTTCCTCGCTGTTGAGGAAGATGGTGGTTTCCTGGCTCAGGTGAAGGCTGGCAAGGTGCAGGCTGCTGTGGCTGAAAGCACCAAGACCCGTCACGCTAACGTGGCTAAGCGTAAGGAAATCCTCGTAGGAACCAACCAGTATCCTAACTTCACCGAGGTAAGCAATGGCAAGAAGCCTGTGGCTACTTGCTGTGGCTGTGGCGAGGGTGAGAAGGAAATCGCTACGCTGAAGTTCGACCGTGCCGCTTCTGAATTCGAGGCGCTGCGTTTGGAAACTGAGGCTGCTGAGAAGCGTCCTATCGCTTTCATGCTGACCATCGGTAACCTGGCTATGCGTCAGGCTCGCGCGCAGTTCTCTTGTAACTTCTTGGCAACAGCTGGTTACAAGGTGATTGACAACCTGGGATTCCCAACTGTAGAGGAAGGTGTTGACGCTGCTTTGGCAGCCGATGCTGATATCGTGGTGCTCTGCTCAAGCGATGATGAGTATGCAGAATATGCTGTTCCAGCATTCAAGTACCTGAATGGCCGCGCGATGTTCATCGTGGCTGGTGCTCCTGCTTGCATGGAGGATCTGAAGGCCGAGGGTATCGAGAACTTCATCCATGTTCGTTGCAATGTGCTGGAAACTATGAAGGAATACAACGCTAAATTATTTAAGAAGTAAGACATCATGAGAAAAGATTTTAAAAACTGAGATATATATGCAGCCCTGGGTCAGGCTACCGATGGTGCTGCATGGCAGAAGGCTAACGCTGTGAC
>CACZRQ010000186.1 GCA_902783615.1 uncultured Bacteroidales bacterium
GCCACTATCCCAAATATCGGCAACAAGAGCATTAAAAGTGTCAGCATCATCGTTAAGAGAAGCTGAACGGGTAGGGCGAACGCCACCTATCCATGCACCAGCTTTTACTAGTGATGCAATCTTCTTAAGTATAGGTACCGACATTACATCTATATTCCGGTCCATCCATAGAACTTTATATGCTGTGCTGCCAGTAGATACCAGTTCTCCTTTTTTATAGGATATGTGATTCAATAGTCCATCAGGATTGAGGTAATCCCACTGATAACCAGCAGGTATGGAGGGAGGACGAGAGAAAACAGAAGTGACATTGGCATCCTCTCCATAGTAGTATAGTACATCTGCTACGTTCTTGCCTGCTTGCAACATGAAGCAGCTGCGAGACATATAGTCAGCCCAGATGCCAGCCATAGGAGCCCAGCTGTCATGACGATTGAACCATTGTCCGATGCCTCCTAACGACATGCCAGGTACATGCACATCATCAGGTTGGTGAGCACTCTCGTGAATCACAAAGCGATTGATACCATTTGACATTTCACGGTCTGCTACATATTTGAGATTTCCCGGATGGTATGAATACGACTTGCCTCCACCACCAGGAGCAGTCATAGATTCTGCAGCTGCAATATTTTGTCCGTATATATGTGCAACAGAAGCAGATTCCTTATCGTCAGCATCATATACGCTCATGTCAGGCTGACCGTCAGGACCTACCGGCACCCAAGGTGCTGTCACCCACATAGCACTCATAGGCACCTCCGCAGTAGCTTTCAGATCCATACCATCTCCTACATAAGCACGACCGCCTTCATGGCTCTCGGTGTAACGTCCAAGCATACCATATTCTTCTTTAGCAATTTTGGAAAGTAAAGTGTAATTATCAGCAATTAATTCACCGATGGTGGCACGCCAATCAAAGAGGAAGGCGTCACTTTCTTTGGGTGAGCCTATGATTTCACCTGAGAGTACAGGTAACCACGTCTTGAGGTTATAACCTCTGCGGCTTTGGAACTCTTGTAACATGGCTGGTGTCCACGTTTCGCATTCTGCTTCATAACTGTCGGTCAGTACATATTGCACGCCACGTTGTCCCATCAGCCCACCTGCCGCTTTCTTGTACATGTCGAAATATGTACGGAAATACCTAGTCCATGCGTCAGGATCCAGCTTGTCTACCTCTAAGCCTGTTGCCTCTACTGGAGCGGGATGGTTCTGCTTGCCTGTGAGCGACCAGCCAAAACGGATAATCTTCCAACTACCCTCAGGCGCATTCCAGTTGAGTTTGCCATTTTTGTAGAAATCTGTCACATCCACTACGTCTTCTGCCTTGGGGAAAAGTTCACCTTGAGCATCAGGAGTAGGTAATGTAGTAAGATTGGAAGCTGATGAGAAAGCTGCTTTGTCCTCAAAACGGTGTACCCTTGAGTAGGGGTAAAGTTCCAATTCGGCAATCATGGTGCCTGCAGGAGGAGCAGATGGACCACCACCCATACCGAAGAAGCTACCTCCGGCAGGACGTGGATTAGCGACCTTCACACGGAAGTATTTGGCAGTAGTGGCAGGAATGGACATGGTGACCTGTGCTACGCTTCCACCACGAACATCACACACAGCCTTGAAGGTCTTGCCATCATCACTTGATTCAAGTTGGGTAGTGGCAGGACCGCCGCCAAAGCCCCCTCCACCAGCACCTACCATCTTCAATGACTTGATGGTGACAGGCTGTGGGAACTCATATTGAATCCAGGCGAAACCGCTCTTATCATCACGAGGCAGCATCACAGCATCCGAAATGCTACCGTTGGTGAGCTGTTCAAGGGTGAAGTTGCCGCCGCTTGCAGTCACTTTAGCACCCATTGTTGTTGCGCTTTGACGGTTTTCTGGTTGCTTAACTGCTATCACTGCTATATCTTCATAGTACTCATAGTTGGTGGCAGCCTCGCCACGTCCAGCAGGAGCACCATCGAGGAATGCGCCAGTAGTATGTGGAGGCTCTGGAAGAGCCATATCCACCTTGCCTGTAGCGTGTGTTTCGCTCCAAACCAGCTTCTTCATGCCATCCTTTTCACTCACCCAAGGCCCGCCTGTTGAACTCCATCCTGGTGCTGATGCGATAGTGAACTCCAGCCCAAGGGAATCTGCCACATGCACAGCATATGCAAAAGCATCCTGCCAACCCTCATCCATATAGATGAGACGCTTATCCACGATAGTTGGGGTGCCAAGTGCCGCATCAAAGTTATGCACACCACCCTGGCGGGTGTCTTTCATCCATTGAAGGTCTTTCAAAATACCGTCTTTGGTGATGTTGCCATTCATCCAGTGCCACCACACGCGGTTACGGGCACTTTGGGGAGGATTCTCCCAACCTTTTTGTAGCTCTTCTAAAGAAGATCCCTGAGGGGCGCTGCACGCGAGTGCTGCAAATAGTGTCGTGGCTATAGACACTAACTTAACGATATGTCTCATATTCTTAGATTCATTTAATTGGCGTTTATACTGTTCTTTCCACCACGCAATTCGTAGCTCTTTTCGGCCCAGATTAAGATGCCGCTTACATGGCTTGGCAACTCAATCTCTGCTTTCAGTGTGTTGCCACTCTTCTGATAGCTAACCTTGATGTCGCCCTGCGGATGTGGCATACTGCCACCGATCTTAGTTAAATCTCCCAAATGAGGTTCGATTTTTACTTTGGCAAACTGAGGAGCTGCACTATCTATGCCTAAGAGTGTGCGGAAGAGCTCAATGTTAGGACTGGCACCCCATGCGTGACAGTCACTGCGTGTGCCATCCACATCGCTGGTTTCTCCCCATGTAGTCAAACCTTGGCTGATATTCTCGCGCCAGATGTCGAGCCATTTCAGGTAGTCGTTACCCAAGCCTGCTTTTACCAAAGCTTCATGTAGGTAGAATTTATAATATACCGAGCACTGCGATAAGGTTGTGTCAGTAAGCATCTTTTCTGCTACCTGCTTAGCTTGCTCGCCAGATACCATTCCCGTCAGGATAGCCAACGAGTTGGCATGCTGAGAGAA
>CACZRQ010000187.1 GCA_902783615.1 uncultured Bacteroidales bacterium
AGACAAACTGTCCATCAATTATTGTTGACGCTGCACGCTGCACGCTGCATATCAATTATAATATGCCGTTCCACTGTCGATTGGATTTACTTTGCCGTGTTCTATCTAACTGTTTGTCAGGAAGTTCAGCCGACATGACATGTTATATTGCAAAACAAATAAGAAGCGCAAAAGTGATAGGTATGAGAACTTGGGGGGCAACTGGTGGCCTATCTTTAAAAGAAAAGAACGAATACTGGGGTAGTGTAAAGTCTGAAGATTTGTGTTTCTCATTATGCATACCCTGTACTTCATTTATTTCAAAAGACGGTGAGATATTAGAAGGAGTAGGTGTCACACCTGATATGGAAGTGGAATTGGATGTGGATGAGTATGAAAGAACAGGTAGGGATACACAGTTGGAGCGTGCATTGGAGTTTATAAGAATAGGTAAATGAAAACTAAACATTATATGAAGTGATTGTAAATATCCCGAAAAGGCTTTTTGAATAATAAATATGTAGTTTTGCAAAGGCATAAAAGCGTATTTGGAAATGAAGATTTTGATAGTATTTGGTATTGTTATTTGCTGTATTGCAGCAATTTTGTGGCTTCTCTATGTATAAAGTTGGCATTAATGAACCTTTTTCTAATAGCAAGACATTCAATGTGCCAGTAGCATATCACTCAGTGATGATCGAGGTGAACAAGAGGCTCTATATGAACGAGCAGACGTTGGAAAAGACGGATGGTTTTGATAAGTTGAGGCAGGATATTCAAGCATTATACACAGAAGCGCTTCTTAAAAAAGTGCATATTCCGACGATACCTGTTCACCAATTCCGGCCGATATCCGTTCACTCAACGCATAATTAATTATCAGCTGTTCTAAAGAATATCCGAAGTACTACTTCAGATTTTCTGTGAATATCACATGACTTTTCCCTTGCAAATTTTGGCGCATTTGGATATTTTCTATTACTTTTGTGATGTAAAACTGAATAGACTATGAAAATGACAGGATGGATTATGGGAGCATGCTTGGCGGCTATGCTGGGATGCTCTGGTGGCAAACAGGTTCTGACTGAGACAGATGTGCCTGCATCGGATGCTCGCATCCAGTATGTTGGTAGGGTGATTTTCACAAACCCTGAGGCTCCTTTGTTCACTTACCCAGGTGTGCAGATTGTGGCTGGCTTCGAAGGCACTTCCGTTCGCATGAAGGCGAAGCCCAAGAGTGGCTTCTATGTGGCGCAGATTGACGAACAGGAGCCTTTCAAGGTGGATTATCTGAATCGTGAGGATACCATTACCATGCTGGCTGACAGTTTGCCTGATGGCAAGCATACAGTGAAACTGATGTACATCGTGGAGGGCTATGAGATGCGGCCTGAGTTCTATGGCTTCATCCTCGACCCAGGCAAAGACCTGACAGAGGCTCCTGCATTGCCTACCAGGAAGATTGAGTTCATTGGCAACTCGATTACCTGTGGCTATGGGGTGGAGGCAACTGTTGGCACTGCTCCATTCAGCTATGATACCGAGAACCACTATCTGAGCTTTGCCGCCTTGACAGCCAGAACGTTGAAGGCTCAACACGTAGTGGTGGCGAGAAGTGGCATTGGCATCTTCCGAAATTATAACGGACCGTATGAGGGCAAACCAGAGACGGCGATGCCTGCCTTATACGACTATACCAATTTCAATGATACTACCCAGATGTGGGATTATAGTCGCTATACACCTGATTTGGTGTGCATCAATTTGGGAACCAACGACACATCGGCAGGCAGGTATAGCAAGACCAAGTTGCGCGAGGCCTATGTGAAGTTCTTGCAACATGTGAGGAGCCGTTATCCACAGGCAAAGATTGTGCTGATGAGTGGGTGTATGCTGACTGGCGAGCGCATGCAGGATGTGGAGAATGCTCAGAATGATGCTGTGGCAGAGGTGAATGCACGTGGTGACAGAGAGGTGTATCGATTCACTTTCCCTGCTCAGGACGGTAGCTTGGGCTATGGAGCCAATTATCATCCCTCGATCCAACAGCAAGAGAAAATGGCCAATGAATTGGTGCCTTTCCTGCAACAACTGATGGGTTGGTAAACCCTCAATCGGTCTTGGCTTCGATAATCTGATCCAGATTGGTGGTATATTGACGAGAGAGATACTCGTTCTTCAAATGCCAATTCTTACTATATCCCTGAACGGCCACACGCACCATGTTGTGGCCGTTCTTGCGATTGATCTCATCGATGGCTTTCGCCAATGAGGCTTGCTTAGAACGGTCGATGGGGTCGAAGAGGGCCGTCTGGATGGCATCATCCCGACAGATATCCCAAACCATGACTCCCGCTTTCTTGTAGAAGAAATTGCCCGGCTTCCACTCTGTGCGTAAGGTCTTTACGGCTGTTGAGACTATTTCCTGCAAATTGTTGGTGGGTACCTGTAGGGTTACATTGCGATAGATATAGTTGGAAGGAAGGTCGGTGCGAAAACGACTGGTGTGGGCAAACACCATCAGGGCTGAGCAACAGGTGTGCTGTTCCCTAAGCTTGCGCACACAAGAGGCAGCAAAGTTGGCAACTGCTTCTTCTACATCAGCCAATTCCGACAAGCCCTCGCCTTGGAAACTCCTGCTGGTCATGATGCTCTTCTTGTGGGGAAGTTCCTCGATGTCGATACAATCGATGCCTTGCAACTCCTTCCACGTTCTCACTCCTGGCACATGCATCAGCTTTCTGACCCAAGCCTCGCTTTGCTGAGTGAAATCCCAAGCCGTTTTGATGCTATAATAATCCAGTTTGTCTTTGAAGCGCCACCCAATGCCCCAAACATCACCAATGGGGAACAGTTGCAGGGCTTTCTGACGTTTCTCCTCCGTATCGATCATGCAACAGCCTTGGTAGCCTTTGTGCTTCTTGCCAAACTTGCTGGCCATCTTTGCCAGAGTCTTGGTGGGGGCTATGCCGATGGTAACAGGGATGCCTGTGCCTCGCTCTATGTCTTTTGCCAGTTGGATGCAAGGTTGGTGGAGGTCTTGAGCCGAGCCCATGCCTTCTAAGTTAAGAAAAGCCTCATCGATGCTGTATTGTGTGAATCCGTTGGGACAGAAATCGAAGAGCATACGCATCACCCTTCGACTCATGTCACCATACAGGTTATAGTTGCTACTGAATACTGCTACGTTGTTTTGTTCAAGTATTTCTTTAACTTGATAGAAAGGACCACCCATGTCGATGCCCAAGGCTTTGGCCTCGTTGCTACGGGCAATGATACACCCATCGTTGTTGCTCAAAATCACAACGGGGGTGTGGCGAAGATGGGGGTTGAATACCCTTTCGCAAGAGGCATAGAAATTGTTGCAATCGATGATGGCGTACATAGATGCTGGAGATAATCGTCACTTCTTGGAGCGAAGCCAATTGTCAATCGTCAATTGTCAATTGTCAATTGTCAATTGTCAATCGTCAATTGTTATGATCTTTGTTTCTTGATGCTATAGGTTACTACTCCCCAGATGATGAAGTGGTTGTCTTCTGTTACTTTGATGGGATGGTAGTTGGGATTAGAGGGCATCAGCAACAGACAATTCTGGCTATGGTCAACATGGATGCGCTTCAGGGTGAAATCGCCATCGACGAAAGCCACCACCACATCACCTTCCTGAGGCTCCAGACTTTTATCTATTACCAGCAAATCTCCATCGTCGATGCCGCTATCCCTCATCGAGTCGCCCACGCAACGGGCATAGAACGTGGAAGAGGGGTGACGCACCAACTCCTTGTTCAGGTCGATGGCGTCGGTGGTGTAGTCTTGAGCAGGACTTGGAAATCCTGCTCTTACACCTTGTGGGGAATACTGTAACTCCAGCTCAGTGCTGAGGTCGGCCGAGTACATCACCAACTTAACCCCTTCATCCATATCATTATACCAGCTTATGGATGATCAATCCTGAGCGGAGTTTTGGCTCGAACCAGGTGGTCTTGGGAGGCATGATGTTGCCGCTATCGGCAATGTCCATCAATTGCTTCATGCTGACAGGATAAAGGGCCAGTGCCACCTTCATTTCACCACTATCAACACGATTTTTCAGCTCGCCCAAACCACGGATGCCACCCACGAAATCGATGCGCTTGTCGGAACGCAGATCCTTGATGCCAAGAATCTTGTCGAGAATCAGGTTGGATGAAATGGTTACATCCAAAACGCCGATTGGGTCGTTGTCGTTGTAAGTGCCAGGCTTAGCCGTGAGACTATACCATTTGCCACCCAAGTAGAGAGAGAAGTTATGCAGGCGAGCTGGCTTGTAGATTTCTGTGCCCATCTCCTGGATGTCGAAGTTCTCGGCAAGAGCTTGGAGGAATTCAGCCTCAGAAAGGCCATTCAAATCCTTCACCACACGATTGTAGTCGATGATGGTGAGCTGAGAAGCAGGGAAGCACACTGCCATGAAGTAGTTATACTCCTCATCGCCCTTGTGATTGGGATTCTGCTTAGCCTTCTCGGCACCCACCAAAGCAGCTGCCGCACTGCGATGATGTCCGTCTGCTATATATAAATAAGGAATGCCGGCGAATGCCTTCGTAATGGCCTCAATGTCGGCTTGCTGGTCAATGATCCAGAATTTGTGTCCGAAACCATCGCCAGGAGCAATGAAATCATATACAGGCTTTTGTGCCGTATATTTTGCCACGATGGCATCTAATTGGTCGTTGTCGGGATAGGCAAAGAACACAGGCTCGATGTTGGCATTATTCACGCGAACGTGCTTCATGCGGTCTTCCTCTTTGTCGCGTCTAGTCAGCTCGTGCTTCTTGATGCGACCAGCCATGTA
>CACZRQ010000188.1 GCA_902783615.1 uncultured Bacteroidales bacterium
TGTCAAGAAGATTGCCGGTGTGCGTGTACCTGTGTTGGATAGCGTTGATTTTGAGACTAAGAAATACAGTATGTTCAACATGCCTAAGTGGTATGCCGATGGTATTACCCTCTTGACAGGCCTGGCCAAGACAGCCATTGAAAGAGAATTTGTTGTTGCAAAATTAAATCTGCTTGAGCATGCACGAAAGAAGACCACCCAGAAGGTGAACCTCTTCGAAAAGGTGCAGATTCCAGGTTATCAGGATGCCATCAGAAAGATTAAACGTTTCATGGAAGACGAGGAGAATCTTTCGAAGTCATCACAGAAAATCATGAAGGCTCATCAGGAAGCAAGAAAGGAGGCTGAGTCATGATTAGCAAAATGAAGAAACTCACGTTCTTGATTTATCATCAGGAATACGAATCCTTCCTTTCCCAGATTCGTGAGCTGGGCGTGATCCATGTGCAGGAGCGTCAGGCAGGTTTGATGAACGATGACTTGCAGCATTCGCTGTCAAAGCGCGCGCAATATAAGGATGTATTGAAAGACATGTCGTTCAAGATCAAGGAAAAAGCCGATGAAACCATTCATCGTGAGTTGCCTGTTGACGACCTGTTGAACCAATATGCCGAACTCAACAACAAGATTGCCAACCTCACCCAGCAGCTGCCGTCGATTGACAAGGAGATTGCAGAGATGACTATCTGGGGTGATTTCGACTGGCAGTCGGTGCGTAAGCTTGAGAAGGCAGGCTATTACATTCAGTTCTATGCCTGCTCTGAACGTGAATTCAACCCCAAGTGGGAAGAATTGTGTGACATTGTGATCATCGACAAGACGGTGGGTCGCATGAGTTTCATCGCCGTTTCACGTGAACCCGTGAAATTGGATATTGAACCATTGCGTATGCCCAGCTTGAGCCTGTCGCAGTTGGAAAGCAAGAAGACTTCCATTCAGGAAACCCTGGAGGCAGCTAAGGATGAACTGGCAGCATTTTGTGTGGCCAACTACAATACCCTGGTGCAATACAATAAGGAGCTGGACGGTGAGATCGACCTGATCAAGGTGCGTCTTGACGGCGAGCCACAAGCCGAGGGTGCTGTGATGGTGATGGAAGGCTGGATTCCAGTAGAGAACGAACAGCCGGTGAAGGAATTCCTGGACAAGAGTAGCGTATATTATGAGATACGTGATACGCAGAAGGGCGATAATCCACCTATCAAGTTGAAGAACAACTGGTTCGTGAAGATGTATGAGATGCTGACCGATATGTATGGCCGTCCCTCGTACACCGAGTTTGACCCCACACCGCTCGTGGCACCATTCTTCTCACTGTTCTTCGCCTTCTGCTTGGGCGATGCAGGCTATGGCTTGGTGCTCATTGTCTTGGGTATGGTCTTGAAGAAGAAGATGCCCGACATGAAGGGTGTGATGAACCTGGTGATTTCATTAGGTATCTTCACTGCCGTGTTCGGCACCATATTGGGTACGTTCTTCGGTATCAATATCTACGAGGCTACCTGGGTTCCCGAAGGCTTGAAGAACTTCATGGTATCGGGTAAGGTAGAGATAGCAGGTGGCACCTATGACAAACAAATGATCTTGGCTTTAGGCATCGGTGTGGTTCACACCATCATAGCCATGCTCATCAAGGCGTTGGTGCAGACCTCTCGTTACGGATTCAAGAATGCATTGGGAGCATGGGGATGGTTCTTGCTGATAGGTTTCGGTACCATCGTTCTCACCTTCATGTTCCTCAACCTGATACCTCAGGATATCTCCAAGTGGGCTTTGATCGCCATCGGTGCTGTTGCCGCCATCGGCATTTACCTGTTGAACGATTTGCATCGCAATGTGTTCGTCAACATCGGTGCCGGTGTGTGGGATACCTATAACATGGCAACGGGCTTGATGGGTGACATCCTGTCGTACATGCGTCTCTATGCCCTTGGCTTGGCAGGAGGTATGTTGGGTGGTGTGTTCAACTCGCTGGGACTCATGGTACAGGAAGGTGTGGGTGGCATCCCCGGATGGGTGGTTTGCTGCATCATTCTGGTGTTGGGTCATGCGTTCAACATTGCCATGTCGTGCATCAGTGCCTTCGTTCACCCGCTGCGTTTGAACTTCGTGGAATACTTCAAGAACTCAGGCTATGAGGGAACCGGTGTTCTCTACAAGCCATTTACAAGCGTTGATAAGAAATAAAATAACAAAAAATTAATAACAAATAAAAATTAAATCATTATGGATGTTAATGTACTTTTAGGTTACATCGGACTGGGCCTCATGTTGGCTTTGTCTGGTATTGGCAGTTGCTATGGAACAACAATTGCAGGTAATGCTGCTGAAGCAGGTTTGAAGAAAGATCCTTCTAAGTCGGCAAGCTTTATGATTCTTTCTGCACTTCCTTCAACTCAGGGTCTGTATGGTTTCGTTGCTTTCCTGATGTCAATCGGTCGTGATTTCTCACAGCAGGGTCTGCTGATGTTGGGTGTTGGTGCAGCAGTTGGTTTCATCTGCCTGTTCTCAGCTATCCGTCAGGGTCAGGTTGCTGCTAATGGTATCAATGGTATCGCTCAGGGTCATGATGTGATGGTGAACACCATGATCTATTGCGCGCTTCCTGAATTCTATGCTATCTTGGCATTGATTGCAGCATTGATGGTATAAACGCCGTCGCCTTGTTAGAGGCATAAAAGCCCGCTTTTTTAGGCAAAATCCACTTTTTGCACTAAAAAAGCGGGCTTTTTCCGTTATCTATAGCCGAAATTTCGAGAATTATGTGTAATTTTGCAGCCTAAAATTTAGAACCTACATGTATGATTGAAGAATTACTGACACCAGACTATATCTTTGAGGCGAGTTGGGAAGTATGTAATAAGGTGGGTGGTATCTATACCGTACTTTCAACGAGGGCAAAGACATTACAGGAAAGGCTGCGCAACAGAATTATCTTCGTAGGCCCTGATATTTGGTTAGGCAAAGAAAATCCCACCTTTATAGAATCAGATACCCTGTTTTCAGCTTGGCGCGAATATGCCATCCATCATGATGGTCTCAAGGTGAGGGTAGGGCGATGGAACATCCCCGGTGAACCCATTGTCATCTTGGTTGACTTCATGCCTTTCTTCGCTATGAAGAATGAAATCTATGCCCAGATGTGGACCGATTATGGTGTTGATTCTCTGCATGCTTATGGTGATTATGACGAGAGCAGCATGTTTGCCATTGCTGCTGCCAAGGTGGTGGAAAGCTACTACCGTTATAATATTTCCATCACTGAAAAGGTGATATTCCAGGCACACGAGTGGATGACGGGCATGAGTGCCCTCTATTTGCAGAAGAATGTGCCTGAGATTGCCACCATCTTCACGACCCATGCCACTTCCATCGGTCGTTCAATCGCGGGTAACAACAAACCCCTCTACGACTATCTGTTTGCTTACAATGGCGACCAGATGGCAGCTGAACTCAATATGCAGTCGAAACATTCCATCGAGAAGCAGACGGCCCATGCAGTAGATTGCTTCACCACGGTGAGTGAGATTACCAATACCGAATGTAAAGAACTGCTTGACAAACCGGCTGATGTGGTGTTGGTCAACGGCTTTGAAGACGACTTCGTGCCCAAGGCTACATCCTATACGGGTAAGATGAAACGTGCCCGCAAGACCATGCTTCGTGTGGCCAACTGCCTGTTGGGTGAACAATTCGGCGATGATACGCTCATTATCGGAACCAGTGGCCGTTACGAGTTTAAAAATAAAGGTATTGATGTGTTCATCGATGCCATGCACCGCTTGAACTACAGTGCCGAGTTCAACAAGTTCAATCGCAAGGTGTTGGCATTCATCACTGTACCAGCCTGGACCATGGAGCCACGTGCCGACCTGCAGTATAGGTTATCGACCTACGAGGATTACGATACACCACTTACCCAACCCTATATCACCCATTGGCTTCACAACATGCATGAAGACCGCGTGTTGAACATGATGCACTACTTGGGTATGCGTAATGATCCGAATGACAAGGTGAAGGTTATCTTTGTGCCAAGCTATCTGAATGGTGACGATGGCATTGTCAACAAGAGCTATTATGACTTGGTGCTGGGCAACGACCTGAGCGTCTATGCCTCCTATTATGAGCCTTGGGGATATACTCCTACGGAGAGTGTGGCATTCCATGTGCCTACCATCACCACCGACCTTGCCGGCTTTGGACGCTGGGTGAAGGAGATGGACAATGTGAAAGGCATATCCGATGGCGTGGAGGTGCTCCATCGCTCAGACTACAATTACCATGAAGTGGCTGATGCTGTGCGCGATACCGTGTTGAGCCATCTGAGCTTAGACAGAAACCAGGTGAAAGCAGCGCGTCGCAGGGCAGCCTACATAGCTGAGAAGGCTTTGTGGAAGCACTTCATCACCTATTATTATCAGGCATACGACTTTGCACTGAGACGTGCAAAAGAACGTCTGACACATATTTAAATTAAAGAAAAGAAGTTTTTCACAAATAAAGTATTACACATGAAGATCAAAGCTGATTATGTAAACACTCCACAGTGGAAAGAGTTGACCGTCAAGTCAAGTCTTCCTGAAGAGTTGAAGTGTTTGGATGAAATTGCCCACAACATGTGGTGGGTATGGAATTATGAGGCACGTGACCTGTTCCGTGACCTTGACCCTGAGCTTTATCACGAGGTAAAGCACAATCCAGTGATGTTGCTGGAACGCCTTACTTATAACCGTAAGGATGAAATATTGAAAGATAAGGTGTTGATGAAACGCATCAAGAAAGTTTACGACATGTTTCGTGACTATATGGACGTGAAGCCCGATTCAACTCGTCCGTCGGTTGCCTACTTCTGCATGGAGTATGGCATCCACTCTGCCCTGAAGATTTATAGTGGTGGCTTGGGTATGTTGGCTGGTGACTACGTGAAAGAAGCTTCCGACTCGAATGTTGACATGTGTGCTGTTGGTTTCCTCTATCGCTTTGGTTATTTCACCCAGAGCCTGAATATAGATGGTCAGCTGATTGCTAACTACGAGCCTCAGAACTTCAGTAGCTTGCCCATTGAGCGTCAGCTCGATGAGGAGGGCAATCCGCTGGTCGTAGATGTTCCTTATAACAACTATCTGGTTCATGCTTTCGTGTGGCGTGTCAATGTAGGTCGCGTGAAACTCTACCTGTTGGATACCGATAACGAGATGAACTCCGAGTTCGACAAGCCTATCACCCACGCCCTCTATGGTGGCGATTGGGAGAA
>CACZRQ010000189.1 GCA_902783615.1 uncultured Bacteroidales bacterium
CTGCCCAGTCCGTTTAAGATTGTTTGCGCCACAGTATTAACATTATTAATTGTATTTGCTCTTATGATGAAGTTTTTCAGCAGATTTACAGACAAAAAGCCCTTAGATCCAGATGTGACCGTCTATCGTGTCGAGGACATGCCTTGCAGTCATTGCGAGGCTGCCGTAGTCCGCGCTGTCGAGGATGTGCCTGGTGTTGAAAAAGCCAAGGCCAGTGCTTCCGCCAACACCCTCACCATCAAAGGTCCCGCTACCGAAGAAGCCATCCGCACAGCGGTTGAAGGTATTGGTTATACATTCAAGGGAAAAGCCTAACTATTTCCAAAATTATCATTTATGAAAGAGCGAATACCTTTTGTAGATTGGCTGCGAGCAGTAGCATGTTTTATGGTGATGCTGGTACATGCATCAGAAAACTTCTATGGCGTTGTAACGGAAAAAGCCATAGCATGCTACATTTGCTGTGCCGTCACCACGAAGATCATCTCCCTGCTTCCTGGTAATAGACGACCACACTGGCCCCCGGTTTGAACATTAACTCATTGCCTAATGAGTAGAACACACGATCGAGCAAAGCACACAGCGAACCATTCGGACCGCCATAATACACGGGTGAGCCAATGACCAGTCCATCGATGCCATCTTTCACGGCTCTCCATACCTTATAATACAAGTCATCCCGGAAGGTGCATCTTGCACCATTCCTGCCACACATACCACAGGCGATACAACCTTGAACGGCCTGTTTACCGATGCTGATGATCTCAGTATCAACGCCTTCTTCGTTCAATGTCTTGGCCACCTCACTCAGAGCAATGAACGTATTGCCGTTCTCTCTGGGGCTTCCGTTTATCAAAAGTACCTTAGCCATAGTTCGAAATCATAAAGCATTGTAATAATGAGTGCAAATATACGAAAAAAAGGAGAATTAATCGTACCTTTACCAATAGTTTTAGTTACTTCTTTCTCCTGCCATCGTAATAAGAATCAACTTTTGTTAATTTTCGCTGCAAAGGCACGAAATAATTGGGATTTTTTTGTATTTTCGCAGCAAATTTGTGAATACGATGATTAGAAGAGCTGAAATAAAAGATATACCTGGTATCATAGAACTGCTGCATCAAGTTAACATGGTGCATTACGTACTGCGTCCCGACTTGTTTAAACCCTATACCACCAAGTATAAAGAACAGGAACTGGAGACCCTGATAGATGATGACAGTAAACCCATCTTTGTTTTTGAAGACGGAGCGGTCTTAGGCCATGCTTTCTGCATGATAACAGAAGTCAAGGATGACAAGTTGCTTCAGGACATCAAGACACTGTATATTGATGACATCTGCGTGGATGAAAAGGCTCGCGGCAAACACGTCGGCAAGGCGTTGTATGAGTATGTGCGCGATTACGCCCAGTCAATTGGATGTAACAACATCACCCTGAATGTCTGGGATGGCAACGATGCCGCATTATCTTTCTACAAAAACATGGGCATGAAAGTACAGAAAACAACGATGGAAAATGTGCTTTGAATTATTACTAATCTAAGATAACATGAATCGTAGTCAAGAAATTATCCGTACCAGTTGGATAGGCATCGCCGCCAACGTGCTGTTGGCAGGCTTTAAGGCTGCAGTAGGCATTCTGGCCAGTAGCGTGGCTATCGTGATGGACGCCGTCAACAACCTGAGCGACGCGCTGTCGAGCGTCATCACCATCGTAGGTACCAAACTCTCCCAGCGTCCAGCAGACAGAAAACATCCCTTCGGTTTCGGGCGCATTGAGTACTTTAGTGCTATCATCATTGCCGTCATTGTTCTCTCGGCAGGTATCACCTCGCTCATCGAATCGGTGAAGAAAATCTTCGACCCAACGGAGCCGGAATATACGATGGTGACGCTGGTGGTTATCGTGGTGGCCATCGTAGTAAAGCTCATCCTTGGCCAGTATGTGAAGCGTAAGGGCGAGCAACTGAAGAGTGACGCACTGATTGCCTCTGGCTCTGATGCGCTGTTTGATGCCGTCATCACGCTGGCAACACTTGTCTCTGCCGGTGTGATGCTATTGTGGGGCGTGTCGCTCGATGGCATCCTGGGTGCACTGATTTCCATTGTTATCATCAAGGCAGGTATCGAGATGCTTGCCTCGCCCGTCAACGAACTGCTGGGTACGAGCATCTCGGCTGATTTTGCCAAGCAGATTCAGAAAGAAGTTTCCGACTTCGAAGGCGTTCATGGTGTGTTCGACCTGATTCTGCATAACTACGGCCCCGATATTAAGATTGGCTCGTTGCACATCAACGTCTATGACACCATGTCGGCTCACGAGATTCATGGTTTGACGCGCAAGATTACCATGCAGATGATAGAGCGTCACGGCATCATCATGACGGTGGGCGTCTATGCCATTGCCACAGGCGAGAACCGTCGTACTGAGTTGCAGACGCAGGTGATGCAGACCCTCGCAGCCCACAAGGACATTGTCCAGGTGCACGGCTTCTACTATTCAGAGAAGGACAATATGCTTTCGGTTGATGTCGTCCCCGATATTTCCGTTCACGATGATGCTGCATTTGTCAGTCAGCTCACCAGCGAGATACAGCCTTTAGTGCCCGACATGCAAGTGGTCATAGTTGTGGATCATAATTACAGCGAGTAGCTTACTGTCTATAGGAAAAGTATGGTAACAGAA
>CACZRQ010000190.1 GCA_902783615.1 uncultured Bacteroidales bacterium
AGCGCGTTAAAAGCGGCATACTGTCTGAGCGAAGCGAGTTTTATGCCGCTTAGCGATAAGCGAAGACTTTCGTAGCCTCGGAGCATCCAGCCCTTGACCTTTTACATAAACTTGGCTGCACCTCAACATAGCTCAAGCAAACTTGGCTCTGCGTTCGGTTTGCACAAGTTTTCTTTGATTCTTTCTTTTGTGTCAAGACAAAAGAAAGAATAATCAATTGTCAATCTTTTCAATGAAGGCAGTGGGGATGTAGGCAGTGGCGATGAGGGCGACACCATCGAGGTTGATGATGACGCGTTGCTGACCTGCAGCACGGGCTACACGGCCTACGACTCCGGCAAATTTGCCTTCTACTATTTTCACTAAGTCGCCACTCTGGTATTTCACGAAACGCTCGTCGATCACCTGGATGTTGTCATCGTCTATACTCGTTGCCTTGATGAAGTTCATCATCTGGGGATAGGTGACTTTCAAGGGAGGATTGGTTCCGTCTGGATAGTGGATGAGGTGATTGTAATAATAGCGCACGAAATGGATGGCGGGAGTGTCCTTGACGTAGGTCTCGATGATGCTGTCGGTGCAATAGACGAAGAGGATGCCGGGAATCAGGGGCTTCTTGATGCGGCGAGTCTTGCCGTTCTTGCGCTTCTTGACATAGTGCATGGCGATGTAAGCATCGGAATCGACACCGTCTTGTGTGATGTAGTCGTACACCTGCTTCGCCCTGCCATAGGTGGCTCGCAGCACATGCCAGCTCTTCTCTGGATTGAGGGCATACCTTACGGACTCCCCTGTTTGTAAGCTCTTTAGCTCAGGGGTGCTGATGGAGGCAAATCCACCACCGGGAGATGCTGCCCCGTCTCCACGGGTATTGACATTAGACAATGCACTCATATCGGACCTTTCCTCGTGCTCATCGAAGGTTCGATGCAACGGCACAAAAAAAGCGTGGAATCGTCGCTGTTGTCCGTTCCACGAATCGAGGCTCTCGCATTGCCTATTACTGTTGAACAGACAACGTCAGAGCCCACGCCGATATGAATACATTATCCCCCCGAGCTATAGGCACAATACACCTATATCTATATAGGGGATGCAAATAAACACATCCCGAGGACATCTACCGTTGCTATGCCCAAGACAGTAAAATACATCTGAATTTGCGAGATTCCGATTCGTCTCGAACAAAGCGTTAAGTAAACGCCTTTCTATGTCTGAATACTCATTCCCACCCATCCGCCTTAGAACCAAAGGCTTAAAGGCACCGGCGTGGTATCATACGTCATCTGTTTCAGCCGCACAGAAACATTTCCGTGTGGCATCAAGATAATCGCACTCGAGTATCCGTTTGCAAAGATAGCAATAAAAAATGAAATAGCCTTGTTTTTTAAGAAAAAAAAACAAAAAAAGGGGCGACAGACCAAATGATAATCTGTCGCCCCGACGGGACTTAACAATGGGGAATGCTTTACACAGGGGTTCCGCTACGCTCCACCCCTGCCTGTGTTATGTCGCCCTTACAGGGCTTTATATAGGAACATTAACGACACAGGGGCTACGTCCTTACGGACTCACCCCTGCCTGTGTTCTGTCGCCCTTACAGGGCTATATCTCTTTAGCCACTTACCAAAACTGGATGGGATTACTTCTTCACTGTGTCGGCAAAATGGTTGTAATCGACAGCTTTGCGACCTGAGCGCTTGCTCATGGTTGGGAACCAGATGTCGTCGGCTGTGATGCCACATTCCTTGATGGCCTGGATGGCATACTCGCACTTGCCAAAGTCGGCATCCACATTGTTGGTACCGAAGGTGAACTTCAAGCCACGAGCCTTGGCCTTCTTGATCACGTCGAAGCTTGGAATCTTGTAACGGGGACTGATCTCCAAGGCGATGTCGTATTGCTGCAATACATCGAGCACACGGTCAACACGTTCGTCGGTCCAATACTGGGCATAGTCGGAATTCATGTCGTCGGGGATGTAGGTTGCATTGGCAAAGATGTCAGCAGGCTCGTTGGTGAGGATCTTCACGGTCTGATCGACAATCATGTCCATGTACTGCTGCTTGCTACGGCCATCGAGGTGGATTTCCTCAGGACGGTAGATGCGGCAGATGCGACCCTTGTCAACAACGGTCATCGCATCGGTGAACAGATAGTCGAACTTATTGATGGCCTCCTCGGAGAACTGTACAATCCAACGGCGACCCTCACCCTGGGCACCCATCAAGAAAGCCATGGGCTTCACCTCGTTATAATAAGCAAAAGCCTCCTCATCGTTGGAGAGCATGCGGCCTACGCCACCTTCACCCAGGTTAGGAGCCACACCATAGTTGATGCCATAGTTCATCTCCATGGCATGGGCCATTTCCTTGGTGAGACCACCTTTCAGGTGCACATGATAGTCGATGACAGGGAAGTTCTCCTGCTGCAAGCGGATGATCTGGTCGGTTGTTTCATCCACCACAGGCATGGTATCGTTAGGATTGGTCACACCATCGTGCAGGCGGGTCACGGTGAGGTTCTGCAGCTTCACTTCACCCTTCTTGCCTACCAATGAGAACAGACCCAGGCTGAGCACCTTGCCCTTGTTGGCTTCGGTACGGTAAGGCTGGTCGGGCTCGGTATAGCAAACCACGTCGGTACCATTGATCTTGATAGAGATGTTCTTCTCGCGCACAGCGATGTCGAAGTCGAACCAGTCGTTGTCCTCACCCAAAGAGCGGTAGAGGTTACGTACGGTTGCCAAGCTACCCGTTTTACGTGACCCATCGATAGGTCCGTTGTGCAGCAGCACCTCGTAGCCCTTGGTACCCTCAGCATTGGCATGGAACATCAGCGAAGCCTCAGCCCCAGTACCTAAGAAAGCCTGACCTTTCAGGTCGAAGTTGCGGTAATCACCCTTGGATGATAAAGTCTCACCAGCATAAACCGTCACCTGATTCAAATCGGATTCATACACATTGCCATCGCGCTGGTCGGAGGTCCAGTTGTTCATTGGCTCAGCCACGTCGTACGTGGGGCCGCAAGCTGCAAAAGCCATCGCCATGAGACCAGCAGCAGCAAAAATAAGTTTCTTCATTGCCATTATTGTTTTTAAGATTTATCTTTCAGGCTGCAAAGGTAACAATTTATCCCCGAAGATGATGCAGAATTAAAAAAGTTTTTCTATCTTTGACCCAAAATAAACCATCGAAGCCATGAAACAGTTAACCCTTTACGTTATGCTGGCAGTTGTTCTGTTGCTGCCCACCAGCCTGTTCGCACAGCAGGTTGCGAAAAACGACACTGTGCCCTCTACCCGTGAGGAGAAGAACCGAAACGTGATGTTGAACGCAAAGAACGACCGCGAGCCACGCCAGATTTCCATCGGCTTGCCAGCCCAGTTTGCTGCAGACATCTTTGAAGATGGTCTGCCTGTGGCAGAGCTCTACTGGCCCATCATGCCTTTCACCACCTGGAGAAACACCTTGAGCCTCAGCAAGAATTCGCTGATGTCGCTGAGCGAGAGTGCCCTGATGTATGGCAAGATGGAGAACATCGTGTCGAGTGAGAACCGTCATGCAGGAGATACGTTCAAGGGGGTGGGCAAGTACGCCTTTAACCACTTCGGCAAGCAGTTGGTGGATTTCAACGTTTCGGGACCCATCGCCAAAGGATGGGGCTACACCTTAGGGTCGTACCAAAGCTTCGACCCGGGTAGCAACCGACTGGATGTGATGAGTCTGCAAGACCGCATGGGCATCTACAAAGTTGGCTTGAACAAGCGATGGAACGATAACAAGGGCGAGGTGAGCCTGCTGTACCAATATTCCCACGTCACTACCTTTACCGATGAGAACGGACCGTTCTACTTCAACGGAGCAGATGGCAGTGTGGAACAGTTTGAAGATTTCAAGCTGGGACGCGACCAATACCTGCCCAACTATCGTGCCTTCCATTACCTATCGTTAGAGGACAACAAGGAGTATGATGTGGACATCAACGACGCAAACCGCGACCATGCACACCAGCTGACACTCAATTTCCGCTATACCTGGGACAATGGCACTACGCTGACTGTAGGCACTAAGTTAAAGGATGCCAGGCAGTTTACCGCCACCTACAACCTGGCTGGCATCTTTGCCGTGACTGAGGAAGATGGTTATACCTACGAAGATGGAACGCCTTATGTGGGCTATGTGCAGAACCGACATGCCCGCAGGCCGTATGGCATTGAACGCAGCTGGATGACGAGTGCACAGCTGACAGGCAAGGCTGGCAAGCAACGTGAACACAGTTGGCGCGTGGGACTGAACGAGTGGTTCTCGTACCAGAGCATGTCGTACCCCACAGGGTTGCTCCCCCACGAGGTGAAGAAGAATCCACGTATCCTATTGGTGAATGGGCAGCAGATGACTGCCTTCAACTCGGGTGCCGATTTCTACAGCGGACACGAGAATCGCTTGGCGGTTTATGCCTCCGACGACTGGACGGTGAACGAACGCCTGTGGCTCTCGTTGGGCTTCCGCCTCGACTGGCAGAAGCTGCATGGAGTGGGTGCATTCTCAACAGACACAGAGGGCAACGTGTTTGATGCCAGCAATATACGCAGGCCAGGGTTCACTGTTGCCACGGGTAAGAAATATCCATTCAAGGAAACATGGCTGAACCCCACGGCCACCTTCAACGGCAGGTATCGCATCGTGGGAGGCTTGGGTGTGCAAGGCGAGGCAGTGTTCGTTCAGCAACGTCCCAACATGCAGGATTATGCAGGATGCGACTTGCCCAACAACGAGCCAGTGATCAGCAATATCCTGAAAGGTGGTATCTATTTCAACAACGATTGGTTGGAGCTGACCTCACAGGTGTTCCACATCTCGCAGACGAACTACAAGAGCAGGACGCAGTTTACCAACCCCAAGGACATGAGTGAGACGGTAACCATTGCCGTGCTGTATGATGTGGCAACGGTGGGATGGACTACCGATGCGGTGATTACGCCGTTCAAGGGGTTCAACTTCCACGGTTTGCTGACCTTGCAGAATCCGAAGTACAAGAACTTCGACTTCCAGCCTGTGTTCAAGGACGGACCGGGACAGCACTATAATTTCACCGACAAGAACGTGACAGCTATCTCGAAGATGATTATCGAGCTGGACCCATCGTATCAGATAGATAAATGGCGCTTCTGGCTGAGTTTCCGCTATCAGAGCAAGCAGTATATCAACAAGACCAATACGCTGTTTTTCAAGGGACGATGGGAAACATTCGGAGGCGTTGACTATACGCTGAACGACCATCTGTCGTTCTCGCTGAATCTGGTGAACATCCTGAATCAGAAGGGAGCCAGCGGCAACATCGGAGCAGCAGATCTGGCTACCGATGTGAGTCAGTATCAGCATCATCACCTGATGTCGGGTGGATTCATCCGTCCGTTTACCATGGAATTAAGTGCTTCGTTGAAATTTTAAAATGGGTTAAGATGGTGTAAATGTCATTTTTTTGTATTACTTTTGCACCTATGATTCAAATCGGAACGATACTGAGCATCATTTTCAAAGGCATGTTGATAGGTATCATCGCCTCGGCTCCCATGGGGCCAGTAGGTGTGCTGTGCCTGCAACGAACCATCAACAAGGGGCGATGGTATGGGTTTGTAACGGGCTGTGGAGCAGCACTGAGCGACCTGATCTATGCCCTCCTGACGGGCTATGGCATGAGTTTCGTTTTCGACTACGTGAGCAACAACATTTTCTACCTGCAGCTGTTTGGCAGCATCTTGCTGCTGCTGTTTGGCATCTACACATTCAACAGTAATCCCGTGAAAGCTTTACGTGCCCCGAGTGGCAACAAGGGCAGTTACCTGCACAATTTCCTGACGGCTTTTTTAGTGACACTGAGTAATCCGCTGATCATCCTGCTTTTCATCGGACTCTTTGCCCGTTTCTCGTTTGTGGAGCAAGGCGAGTTGGTGAGTGAAACGGTGACGGGTTACCTGTCGATTGTGTGCGGGGCTCTGCTGTGGTGGTTTGTGCTCACAAGGGTGGTCAGTAAGGTGAGGGCGCAGTTTAACCTGAGGGGTATCTGGATGCTGAACCGACTGATTGGTGTGATTGTGATGATTGTGGCGGTGGTGGGATTGGTGATTACTTGTCTTGGGGAGTCGTTGTATTGATTATGGAGGCTATAGAGAAATTGAGGAAGGAGAATATTGCGGAATATCTGCTATATATGTGGCAGACTGAGGATTTGCTGCGTGCCTGCCATTGCAACATAGAGGAGGTGGAGCAATCGCTGCTGCCGCTCTTTCCGGCTGATGAACAGGTTGAGAGGAGGCAATGGCTCAGCGAGTTGTGCGACATGATGCATCGTGAAGCAGTGATGGAGCATGGGCACCTGCAGATTAACAAGAATGTGCTGCAGGAACTGACGGAGCTGCACAATGTGCTGTTGGCATCGCCAAAATTCCCCTACTATAGTGCTGCATATTACAATGCGCTGCCATTTATCGTGGAGCTTCGTGCCAAAGCGGGTGATAAGGCCGCTCCTGAGATTGACACATGCTTCCAGGCATTGTATGGGGAGCTGTTGCTGAGGTTGCAGCGAAAGCCGGTCAGTAAGGAGACGCAGGAGGCGATGCAAACCATCACTCGCTTTATCGCCATGCTGGCTGAGTATTACCATGATGAGAAGGAGGGGAAGCTGAAGATTGACGATTGAGATATGAAGATATTGATTACAGGAAGCAATGGACAGTTGGGGAGTGAAATGCGGCGACAATCGGAGCTGCACTCCCAGCATCAGTATTTCTTTACTGATGTGGCGGAGCTTGATATTTGTGATGCAGAGGCTGTGCAAGCCTTTGTGGGTGACAATGCCATTGATGTGATCGTGAACTGTGCCGCCTATACGGCTGTGGATCAAGCAGAAGATAATCCAGAGCTATGCGACAGGCTGAATCACATAGCACCTTGTTATTTGGCAAAAGCAGCCCAGACACAGGGAGCCTCACTGATACAGATATCAACCGATTATGTGTTTGATGGCACTGCCCACCAACCTTATACCGAGGACGAGCCTACCTGCCCGCAATCTGTATATGGACGTTCGAAGGTTGCCTGTGAGCAGGATGTGATGCAGATTTGTCGGCAAACCATGATTATCCGCACGGCCTGGATGTATTCCAACTTTGGCAATAACTTCGTGAAGACGATGATTCGCTTAGGACGTGAACGCAATCAGTTGGGAGTGGTGTTCGATCAAATAGGAACCCCTACCCTGGCCTCTGATCTGGCTGCTGTGATTTATACGGCTATCAATCAGGGCATCCAACCGGGCATCTATCATTATAGCAATGAGGGCGTTTGCTCATGGTATGATTTTGCCTTGGCTATCCATCGTCTGGCTGGCATTACCAACTGTGCTGTTCGTCCGCTGCATACGAATGAGTATCCTGCGAAAGCTGCCCGTCCGCATTATGCTGTGTTGGATAAGACCAAGATTAAGGAAACGTATGGGATTACGATTCCGCATTGGGAGGAGAGCTTGAAACGATGCATTGAGCGATTATGAAGTCCAAAAAGCATGAAATATTGCTATCGTTAGCACCTGTGATTGTGCTGATTATACTACTGGCGACAGTAATCAGAGTGTTTGGATCTGCTTCACTCGATGGAGGGAGTCAGGTGGCACTGTTGATATCTGCTGGGGTATGCGCCGCTATTTCCATCCTCTATTTCCACATTCCTTGGAGTCAGTTGGAGGAAGGAGTGAAACGCAGTGTGGGGAGTGTGACCTCTGCCATCATCATCCTGTTGATGATTGGAGCCATCTCAGGCGTTTGGATTCTCAGTGGTGTGGTACCCACGTTGATTCACTACGGACTGATGCTGATTCATCCGAAGTTTTTCTTGGTGACGACCTGCCTGATCTGTGCCATCGTGAGTGTGCTGACGGGTAGTTCGTGGAGCACCATCGCTACCATTGGCATCGCTCTGTTGGGCATCGGACAGGCACAAGGATTCAGCAGCGGACTCATTGCAGGTGCCATCATCTCAGGGGCTTATTTTGGTGATAAGATGTCGCCTTTGAGTGACACTACCGTATTGGCCTCCACCATGAGTGAGGTGCCGCTGTTCAGCCACATCCGCTATATGATGTACACAGTGGTGCCTACGATGGTCATTACCCTGATTATCTTCACCATCATTGGTTTGAACTACAGCGTAACCGATGCCACGATGATAACTGTTTATCAAGAGTCGCTGCAGGCTCATTTCAACCTGTCGCCTTGGCTGATGATTGTACCTGTGGTGACCATGCTGATGATTGCCAAGCGATGGCCTGCCGTGATTGTGCTGTTCCTCAGTTCACTGTTGGGAGCCATCTTCGCTTTACTCTTCCAGCCGCACATCTTGGCAGAGGTGGCAGGAACAACCGAAATCAGTGCCTATAGCCAGTTTACGGGTGTGATGCGAGGGATGTATGACATTACCTCAATCGATATGGGACATCCACAGGTGAGCGACCTGGTAGCTACCCGAGGCATGACTGGTATGCTGAACACCATCTACCTGATTCTCTGCGCCATGTGTTTTGGAGGGATGATGACCAGCAGTGGGATGCTGCAACGCATCACCAGTTTGGTTCTGCCTTTCACCCGTACACGTACTTCGCTGGTAGCCAGTACAGTGAGTACAGGTTTCTTCATGGATTGCATGGTGGCCGACCAATACCTGAGTATTATCCTCACCGCCAACATGTTCAAGGGGGTGTATCAGAAAAGGGGATACGAGGAACGGTTGATGAGCCGCAGCATTGAGGACAGTGCCACAGTGACCTCTCCATTGATTCCCTGGAGCAGTTGTGGCATGACGCAGGCCACCATCTTGGGTGTTCCCACCCTGACCTACCTGCCCTATTGCTTCTTCAACATCATCAGTCCGCTGATGAGCATTACCATAGCCGCCATCGGGTACAAAATTTTTAAAAAGAAGGAGGTAACTGCTTCATAACAGTTACCTCCATTCTTCTGGTTGTTTTGATTTAGAATGCTCTATTGTTCTGCATCAATTCTTGAGCACGTTGAATAGCTTCACTCTGTTGCTGCTGAGCTTCTTTATATACCTTCTTCGTAAGCTTTTTAGGTCTTCCACCAGCAACTGCTTCCAGCTGCTCATCTTTCAATTCTTGTCTCAATTCGTTCATAATACTCCTATTTTAAAAATTAATAAATAATCATCTCACACCGCTTCCGCCACCACCAGAGTGGCCACCGCCGCCACTATAGGATGAATGGCCACCACCGCCACTGTATCTGCGGACACTGGACGCACGGGCAGCTGCACGGGCGGCTGCAGCAGCAGCTGCCTTCTCGGCCTTAATCTCATCGGTCGTCTTGTAGAGCTGTGCATATCGGTAACTCTTCTGCATGGTATCAATCAAGCTACCCACCAACACTGCTGAAGCACCAGAAGCCAGCAACATACTGGTAATCTTGTCGAGCTTCATCACATCGGGAGCCACCTTCTTCATACCTTTGCGCACTTCATCGGCCAAGCCATACAGGGAGGCATACACCAGGTATTCTTTCCACAAACTCACCTCGGACATCTCACGTTCGTTCACCAACGTGAAATCTTTCAAGAACTTATGGAAGCCATATACCTGCTTCGACTCCTCTTTGGGCAAATAACCCAGATAGACATTGGCATTCACCATATAGTTCACTGCTGAGGCATACGGACGCACCTTCAGCGGGTTCTTTTCGATATAGTCTTTCAGTTCATCGGGTTGCAACAGATGATCCTCGCCAGCTGCAGCATAGAGCAACTTATGCAGCAGGTTCTCAAGGTTCTCGTCATCAATCTTCACACCTAAGCCTTTTTCCTTTCTGGCTATCACTTCCTGCATGGCCGAACTATACAAACCCATGAGCTGCTGATGGTCTTTATGCGGCTGCGAGTTGTTCATCTTCTCAGGCTCAGTAATCAGGAACACATCACGCACCTTACCCTTCTCTGTGGTCTCGGTAGTGATCTGGATAGAACCTTTATAGAGCATGCGCATCATGAAAGCCTCGATCAAATGACTGATACCCAGTCCATCGTTAGGTCTCAACCCCGCCAAGATGCGCTGTGATACCGTGAGCTGTCCATCAGCAGGAGGATCTCTGTAATAAGGCAACTCATCCACTTTCTGTCCGATGAGTTTCGACAATTTCTTGTCCCACTTCTTCTGGTCAATCTTCTTGCCCCAGATCAAGCGTCGGATGACATGGATGATGCCCCACAACGGCAAACCGACAATGAGCAACAGGAAGATTGCAGCCAAGCCTTCCACCAGTCGGTTCTCCCACATAGGCGTATCCGAACCTCCCATAAAAGAGGCACGTTTATCTATTCCATCTTCCTCATCATCTAAGGAATAGTCGCTGTCGTAGAAGGCACGTTCCTTTACGGTTTCGAAGCGGGTCACCTCACCCCTCATCTTGGGCAAGAACATACCTTTCTCAAACTCAGCCATGATGATGAAGCTTTCGCCAGAAGACATGGGCAAAGAATCGTTCATCGCCCTGATCGACCCATTGGGATAGAACTCCAGATAGCCCTCATAGCCAAATGCCCAAGCCTTTACAGCCGGATGTCGAAGGGTATCAAGTTTCAACTCGACAGGCTTGTCCAATTCGGCCACCAGTTGGGTTCTCACTGCAGGTTTCTTGGCCAGCACCTCTGCCAACGAATCGATGGTGATGCCCATAGAGTCGGCCATCTGACGCAGTTGCAGCAAGCTATACGTCGGAATTTCATCCACAGGCTCAACGGGAGTGCCCCAAGGAGTCATGCCTTCTTGCTTCGTTGGATCATCAGCATCAACGGTCTCATAGATGACAGGTTCTTCGTTGTTCACGATATTGCGATCCACCCACTCGGGCATGTTAGTCACTTGGAAAAAAGGCAGGTTCCAGATGTCCTGCGGTGTAAATTGAACCGAATCGTTGCGTTGAATGGCATGAATCACCACGAATGCGTCCCTGGCAGCTGGAGTAGCAGCCTCGTAGAACGAATGGTTGAAGCCATCCGATTCCTCGTACGACCGCACCAGATTGGTGATGACATACCTCACGACATAGGTATGAATTCCTGTATCACCAACACCCCAACACACCTCAGTGCCCAGATCGGTATAGTTGAAGCCACAATGGAAAGCCTTCTGAGCGCGAGAACGGTTAAGATCCCAATGCTTATCGAAAGTATAGACCACCGTATCCTCCCGCACACTCAAGTCCTTCAGCTCCATCCCATCGGGCAGGTTGTAGAACGAGATGTAGTTCTCCGTACCCGAATTCCCGATAAACATCTGACGCAGCTCCTGCACATAGGCATCGCCGTTGGTGTTGAGCACCACATTCATCATCATGTAGTCGAGCTTATGTTGGGCAAAGGCAGAGAACGCCATCAGCACAACGGCCAGCCATGTCATCAATCTCTTCATTGCTATGGCAACAAATGGTTAATTATGACTGACTTGGCATGCCAACTGGAGCCTGTGGGGTTGGTGAAGCATAAGGAGCTCCCACATTAGGCATATTGCTGATGTCACGCTTGCTCTCGTTGTCAATCTTCAGATAGCTGCGGGTGCTGAAGTTCAGCATGCTGGCAATGAAGCTGGACGGCCACTGACGCACATAGCGGTTCATCTTGGTAGCGGTATCGTTATATACCATACGGCTGGAACGCACATTATCCTCATACTTGTTCACGGCTGTCATCACCTTGTCGTACAAGCCAGAGGCTTTCAGTTCGGGATACTGCTCGGTAATCACCATCAAGCGTCCCAACACCGAACCGAACGCACTGTTCTGATCGTTTACGTCATCTGCAGTCTTGATTTCTGAACCACGACGTGCACGGATGGTCTCTATCAAGGCCTTACTCTCGTGAGCCGCATAGTTTCCTGCCTGCTGAGCCAGTTGCAGGATGGCATCCCAACGGCTGTTGAGTTGCACCTCAATCTGACTTAATGCATTGTTACACAACTCGTCCAAGTTTACCAACTGACGTTGGGTCTTGATGAACCAATTCACTAAAACGATAATCAACAGGACGATAACGCCCAAAACAATCAATCCAATCATAGTGCAAATTCTTTTTAAATGTTATAATTGGGTGTAAAGGTAAACAATTATCAAGAAATAACCATAAAAAAATCGGTTTTTCTTATCATCGATGATAAAATGCCATCAGTAAACAACCAAGCCAATGAGGCCGCAGATGATGATCATGAGGATGGGATTGGCCTTGAAACGACTGGTGGACACGAAAGCGAAAAGGAATAGCAGACAACTGATGATGAACTGGTATCTATCGGTTACGGCATTGCCGAAGTTCTCTTCATTCATCAACAGCAGGGCAGCTGCTGCCAACAAGCCAATCACAGCCGGGCGCAAACCCTTGAACACCGACTCCACCAATGGATGATGCTGGTATTTGAGGAAGAATTTGCTGATGGTGAGCATCAGGATGAACGAGGGCAAACACACGGCAAAGGTGGCGATAAAGCTGCCCCACACACTGCCTGTGGCTGTATAGCCCACGTAGGTAGCGCTGTTGATGCCAATGGGTCCAGGGGTCATCTGACTCACTGCCACAATATCGGTAAATTGTTGGGTAGTGAGCCATCCATGACTGGTCACCACCTCGCCCTGTATCAGGGAGAGCATGGCATATCCGCCTCCAAAGCCAAACAGGCCAATCTTGAAGAATGTCCAGAATAATTGTAAATATAACATATTATATATTATTGACAATTGACGATTGACGATTGACAATTGACGATTGACGATTGACGATTGACGATTGACGATTGACAATTGAGCTTCGCTCCAATTAACTATTGAGTTACAAACCGTCCATACAAATATCCTCCTACGCCAGCAGCAATGATAATCCAGATGGGAGAGAAGCCAAGGAGCCAGATGAGCAGGGCACTCACGATGGGAATCCAGATGGTTTTCCTGGTGAGCTTGGCCTTCTTGCCCATGCGGAACACAGGGGCTGCAATCAAGGCAACCACAGCTGGACGGATGCCCTTGAAAACCTTCTCCACGTAGGGATTATCTTTGTAGGTAGCGAAAAACAGCGCGATGGCCAGGATCATCAGAAACGAAGGCAGGATGCTGCCCAAGCTGGTGACCAGGCTACCTTTTACTCCACGTAGCCGGTATCCTACGAAGATAGCGATATTGACGGCGAGAATACCGGGAGCCGATTGCGCAATGGCGAGCAGGTCGAGGAAATCGTCCTGCTCAATCCATTTGCGCTTGGTCACGATCTCGTCCTCTATCAGGGGTACCATCGCGTATCCGCCGCCAATGGTAAAGGCCCCTATCTTGAAGAATATTTTAAATGCCTCGAAGTAAAAGTTCATTTTTCTTTCTGTCGCCCCTACAGGGCTTAATTTAAAATAACCGTTTTACACAGGGGTTTCGTTTCACTCCACCCCTGCCTATATTCTTTCGCCCTTACAGGGCTAATTAACTGGTCATTTACTTTTGTTTCTCAACCCAACGACGGGCATTGACGAAGGCTTCGATCCATGGGGTTATCTCATCCTGCTTGCGATCAGCTGGATAGTTGCCACACTGCCAGGGGAAGAAAGCACGTTCCAAGTGAGGCATGATGGCTACATGACGTCCATCGGCACTGGCCAAACCAGCCACACTGAAATCACTACCATTCGGATTGCCCGGATACTGGTCGTAGCTGTACTTAGCTATGATGTTATAATCCTCTTCCTTGCCCTTCAGACTGAACTTGCCCTCAGCATGAGCTACCCAGATACCAATCTTGTTGCCACTGAGGCTACCAAACATCACACTGTCGTTCTTTGGAATGGTGAGACCCACGTAGCACGACTCAAACTTATGACTGTTGTTGTGCACCATCTTGCCAATATCATGACGATCAGGCGTTAACAGATTCAGCTCCATCATCAGCTGACAGCCGTTGCAAACACCCAAAGAGAGGGTATCGGGACGGGCATAGAAACGATTCAGGGTTTCCTTGGCCTTCTCACTGTAACGGAAGGCACCAGCCCAACCCTTGGCAGAACCCAGCACATCGCTGTTGGAGAAACCTCCGCAGAACACAATCATGCTGATATCGTCCAACGTCTCGCGACCACTCTCCAAGTCGGTCATCGTAACATCCTTCACATCAAAGCCAGCCAAGTAGAGCGCGTATGCCATCTCTCGCTCGCTGTTGGTACCCTTCTCACGAATCACCGCTGCATGCAAACCCGTTGGCTTGCGACGGTCGGGACTGATGCCATACTGCTTGAAGGTACCCGTGAAGTTCTTGTTGAACTTATACTCTAACGGCTGCTGCTTGAAGTTGTTGAAACGATCCTTCGCCAAACCGTTGGCCACCTGCTTGCGATCTAGCAGATAAGAAGAAGAATACCACACATCACGCAGGTAGTCGATGCCAAACTGATAGGTAGCACCATCTTTGTTCACCAAGATGTGACGCTCATCGCATGGATGTCCCAACTTGACGTAACCCACGCCAGCATCTTCCATCATATCCTTGAAGCGTTGGGTGTCAGAGTTAGCCACCTGAATCACCACACCCGGATTCTCGGCAAACAGAATCTTCACAAGATCTTCCTCAGCTATCTTGTCGAGGTTGATTTCCATACCTCCCTCCACATTGGCGAAGCACATCTCCAGCAAGGTAACAATCAAACCACCGGCTGAGATGTCGTGACCAGCCATGATGATGTCCTTACGGATGAGTTGCTGGATAGCGTTGAAAGCATCACGGAAATAATCGGGATCGGTGACGGTTGGCACATCGTCACCCACCTTGTTGAGGGTCTGTGCAAAAGCAGAACCGCCCAAACGCAGTTGGTCGAAGCTGAAATCAACGTGATAGATAGAGGTGTTCTTGTTGTTCACCATCACAGGAGAAACCACTTGACGCACATCGGTTACCTCAGCACCAGCGCTCACAATCACTGTGCCCGGGGCGATGACCTTGGTACCATCAGGATACTGCTGGGTCATACTCAGCGAGTCCTTACCCGTAGGCACATTGATGCCCAACTGCTGGCAATAGTCGCTCAACGCCTTGACAGCGGTGTAGAGACGGGCATCCTCACCCTTCTGAGAACGGCAAGGCCACATCCAGTTGGCACTGAGGCTCACCCCATCGATGCCTCCATCCAGCGGAGCCCACACTACATTGGTCAGTGCCTCGCTCACAGCCATGATGGAACCCTTGGCTGGGTCGGCCAGAGCCACCTGTGGAGCATGACCGATAGCGGTAGCGATGCCATACTTGCCACGATAGTCGAGGGCTACCACACCACAGTCGCTGAGTGGCAACTGCAGCTCACCCTGACACTGCTGACGGGCGATGCGGCCAGTCACAGAACGGTCCACCTTGTTGGTGAGCCAATCCTTGCAAGCCACAGCCTCCAACTGCAACACATTATCTATATATTCATCGAGTTTGGTAACGTCATATTGAGGATTCTCATAGTGACGCTCCACCGTTTCATCAATCATATAGGTCTTGGGAGATGAGCCAAACATCTGACTCACTGCCAAATCGAACGGACGCACGCCATCGGCCTGCTGGAAAGCGAAACGATGGTCGCCTGTGGTTTCACCCACCACATACATCGGGGCACGTTCACGCTCGGCAATCTTGCGCACATGTTCCAGCGCCTCCTCCTGAATGAGCAAGCCCATGCGCTCCTGACTCTCGTTGGCTATGATTTCCTTCGACGAAAGGGTCTTGTCGCCAATAGGCAACTGACTCATATCAATCAGTCCGCCACAATCTTCCACCAACTCACTCAAGCAGTTCACATGACCTGCAGCACCATGATCGTGGATTGACACAACCGGGTTGCTCTCTTCCTCGCAGAGGGCACGAACCACGTTGTAGGTACGCTTCTGCATCTCAGCATTGGCACGTTGTACGGCATTCAGTTCCACACCGTTGCTATAGCG
>CACZRQ010000191.1 GCA_902783615.1 uncultured Bacteroidales bacterium
TATGCCCGTCATGGGGTGAAGTTCAAGAGCGATGAGGAGATTCAGGCTTATTTCGACCGCCAGCCCTGGTATAAGGCCAGCGACAAGCCATCAGGGCTGACTGGCTTAGAGAAACTGAACGTGAGCCTGATCAAGTCGATGGAAGACCAGATAGCACAATTTGAAGAAGAAACACCTAATAATCAACAATAAAGCAATGCTTAGTAAGCAAAATTTAAACAAGTTATACTTGCGCGACACCCAGTTTGCGAAGCTGATGACCAAGCGCATCTACAATGTATTGCTCATTGCCAACCCATACGACGCTTTCATGCTGGAAGACGATGGGCGCATTGAGGAGAAGATTTTCATCGAGTATTCATCACTATCGCTGCGCTACCCGCCCCGCTTCACGCAGGTGACCACCTACGAGGAGGCCATCGAGCAGTTGGCGATGTTGGAATACGACCTGGTAATCTGTATGCCTGGTACGGGCGACAACGAGACGTTTGGAGTGGCCCGCAGCATCAAGATCCAGTATCCGAACATTCCAATGGTGATTCTGACACCTTTCAGTCATGGCATTACGAAGCGTATGGCGAACGAGGACTTGAGTGCGTTCGACTATATGTTCTGCTGGTTGGGGAACACCGACCTGATTGTGTCGATCCTGAAAATGCTGGAGGACAAGATGAACCTGGAACACGATGTGCAGGAAGTGGGCGTGCAGGTCATCCTGCTGGTGGAAGACGGCATCCGATTCTACTCGTCCATCTTACCTAATCTATATAAGTTCGTCCTGCAACAGAGCCAGGAGTTTGCCGACGAGGCACTGAACGAGCACCAACGTACACTTCGCCTGCGTGGTCGTCCCAAGATTGCATTGGCCCGCACTTACGAAGAGGCGGTAAACATCTATGAAAAATATAAGAATAATATATTAGGTGTAATCACCGATGTGCGCTTCCCGCAAGTAGCCGGACAGGAGAAAGACCCAATGGCGGGCATCAAGTTCTGCCAGCATGTGAGGAAGAACGATCCTTTCGTACCCCTCATCATCCAGTCAGCTGAGATTGAGAATACGCTGTATGCCAAGAAGTACAGGGCTGCATTCATCGACAAGAACTCGAAGCACATGGATCTTGACTTGCGGAAGATTCTGCGAGAGAAGGTGGGCTTTGGCGATTTCGTGTTCCGCAACCCACTGACGCATGAGAAGATTGCTACGGTGAAGAATCTGAAGGAGTTGCAGCACATTCTGTTTGCCATTCCTACTGAGTCGTTCCTGTATCACATCAGCCGCAACCACATGAGTCGCTGGCTCTACTCGCGTGCCATCTTCCCCATTGCCGAGTTTCTGAAACCCATCACCTGGAACAGCTTGCAGGATGTGGATGCCCATCGAAAAATCATCTTCGACGCCATCGTGAAATACCGCAAGATGAAGAACCAGGGTGTGGTAGCCATCTTCAGGCGCGACCGCTTCGACAGTTACTCCAACTTTGCCCGCATTGGCGAAGGCTCATTGGGAGGCAAGGGGCGTGGTCTGGCGTTTATCGACAACTTCCTGAAAAGGCATACGGAGTTTGAAGAGTTCGACAATGCCCGCATCATGGTGCCCAAGACGGTGGTATTGTGTACGGATGTATTCGACGAGTTCATGACCACGAACAACCTTTATCAGATAGCACTCTCGGATGCCGACGACGAAACCATCTTGAAGGTTTTCCTGAAGGCTCGACTGCCCGAACGCTTGGTTGAGGACTTCTTCACGTTCTTCGATGCAGTGAAGTCGCCTATTGCCATTCGTTCTTCTTCATTGTTGGAAGACTCTCACTATCAGCCTTTCGCAGGAATCTACAGCACCTATATGATTCCTTATCGTGATGATAAATATGAGATGTTGCGCATGTTGAGCGATGCCATCAAGGGTGTGTATGCATCTGTGTATTTCAAGGATTCGAAGGCATATATGCAGGCCACGAGCAATGTGATTGACCAAGAGAAGATGGCGGTGATTCTGCAAGAGGTGGTTGGCACACAATATGGCGACCACTATTATCCATCGTTCTCAGGCGTGGGTCGTTCGCTGAATTATTATCCGTTGGGTGACGAGAAGCCAGAGGAAGGAACTGTCAGTTTGGCGTTGGGCTTGGGTAAGTATATCGTGGATGGTGGCCTGACGCTGAGATTCTCGCCTTATCACCCCAACAAAGTGCTGCAAACCAGCGAACTGGATTTGGCTCTGCGAGAGACACAGACGCGTTTCTATGCGCTTGACATGACTAACAACGGCCAGAACTTCTCCATCAACGATGGCTTCAACCTGCTGAAGCTAAGCGTGAAGGATGCCGAAAAGGATGGCTCGCTGAACTTCATTGCCTCGACATTCGACCCCTACGATCAGGTGATTCGTGATGGAATATACCCTGGAGGCAGAAAGGTGATTACCTTTGCCAATATCCTGCAGCACGACATCTTCCCCTTGCCTCGCATCTTGCAACTCTCGTTGAAATACGGACAGGAAGAGATGCGTCGCCCTGTGGAAATTGAGTTTGCGGCTAAATTGGCCAAGGATCAGAATGAGGTGAGCACATTCTATCTGTTGCAAATCCGTCCCATCGTGGATGCCAAGGAGAACTTAGAGGAGGATCTGTCGCTGATACCAGAAGATCAGCTGCTGCTGAAATCGAACAATTCGCTGGGTCATGGCATCATGAACGAGATTCAGGATGTGGTGTATGTGAAGACTGACAATTATAATGCACAGAACAACCAGGCCATTGCATGGGAGATTGAGAAGCTGAACCAACAGTTCCTGAACGAGGACAGGAATTATATCCTGATTGGTCCTGGACGTTGGGGAAGCAGCGACACTTGGCTGGGCATCCCCGTAAAATGGCCTCACATCAGTGCAGCTCGCATCATCGTGGAGGCTGGCTTGACGAACTATCGCGTTGACCCAAGTCAGGGAACGCATTTCTTCCAGAACCTGACATCGTTTGGCGTGGGCTATTTCACCATCAATGCCTACATGAATGATGGCATTTATAATCAGGAGTTCTTGAATGCGCAACCTGCTGTGCAGGAAACAACCTACCTGCGCCATGTGCACTTCGACACACCTTTGGTGGTGAAGATGGATGGCAAGAAGAAAACAGGCATTGTGATGATGCCATAACGATTGAGGCTCCCTGCTGGGAGCCTCAGTCTTTATCTGTTACCATACATCTGGTCATAGTATTTCTGATAGTCGCCGCTGGTAACCTGCTCCACCCAATCCTGATGATTCAGGTACCACTCGATGGTCTTTACGATACCCACCTCGAAACGGGTCTCTGGATACCAACCCAATTCATTCTTGATCTTCGTGGGATCGATGGCATAACGCTGATCGTGGCCCAAGCGATCTTTCACGAAGGTAATCAAGTCATCATTAATCCAACTGATGTCAATCTGTCCGTCGGCATCCATCACTTGTTTCTTCAGTACTTGGCGATATGCTGGTTTCTCTTCCATCATCCTGCGGATGGTACTGATGGTGAGCTTCACAATCTCAAGGTTGGTTTTCTCGTTGTGTCCACCCACATTATACACCTCACCCGCACGTCCGTTAGATACTACCATATCGATGGCTTTGCAGTGGTCTTCCACGTAGAGCCAGTCGCGCACATTGCTGCCATCGCCATATACAGGCAGTTGTTTTCCTTCTAAAATATTCTTGATAATCAATGGGATCAACTTTTCAGGGAAGTGATAAGGACCATAATTATTGCTGCAACGAGTAGTTGATACCGGCATCTTGTAGGTGTCGCGATAAGCCTGTACCACCATATCGGCAGAAGCTTTTGAAGCACTGTAAGGGCTATGCGGACAGATAGGTGTGGTTTCCACGAAGTAACCCTCAGCACCTAAAGCACCATACACCTCATCTGTTGACACCTGATGGTAGCGAACGCCCTCACGCCAAGTGG
This sequence comes from uncultured Bacteroidales bacterium, assembly GCA_902783615.1. GTDB lineage: Bacteria > Bacteroidota > Bacteroidia > Bacteroidales > Bacteroidaceae > Bacteroides. Next base: position 3,954 of record CACZRQ010000191.1, read on the forward strand.
GATAGCCATGTTCGTCCTTGCCAGTTACCCAAGCCTTGCGAGCAGCATCCAACAGGTTCTGTGTACCCAAAATGTTGGTTTGCAGGAACAGCTGCGGGTTCTCGATACTGCGATCCACATGACTCTCGGCAGCGAAGTTCACCACATAGTCGAAATTGAACTTGGCAAAGAGTTCATCCACCAACGCACGGTCGCAGATGTCGCCCTTCACGAAGAAGCAACGTTCATCGTCGATGTCAGCAGCGATCGTGCCCAGGTTTCCCGCATAAGTCAGCGCATCCAGCACCACGAGTCTCACATCGCTGTGCTTCTGCAACATATATTTCACAAAATTAGAGCCGATAAAGCCGGCAGCTCCTGTTACAAGATAAGTCTTCATAATGAATGTATAATGATAATGAATAATTACATTTTATGATTGTCGGCCAAATCAATGAGATATTGACCGTATGCAGTCTTGCTCAAACGTTCTCCCAAAGTGCGTAAATGCTGGGTACTAATCCAACCATTACGCCACGCAATCTCCTCAATGCAGCTCACATACATGCCCTGACGGTTCTGGATGGTAGCCACAAAGTTGGAGGCATCCAGCAGACTGTCGCTGTTTCCTGTATCCAACCAGGCAAAACCACGTCCGAACACCTCTACATGCAGATTTCCTTCAGCCATATACAGTTTGTTGAGGTCGGTAATCTCATACTCCCCACGGGCAGAAGGCTTTAACGATGCCGCTTTATCTGTAACCGTATGGTCATAGAAATACAGTCCAGGCACCGCATAGTTGCTCTTGGGCTTGGCAGGCTTCTCTTCCAGCGAAATGGCTTTGCCGTCAGCATCGAGTTCCACCACTCCGTATGCGCGAGGGTCTTTCACATAATAGCCAAAGATGCAGGCACCCGTTTCTCGTTTGGCAGCATTCTTCAGCAACTGTCCGAAGCCTCTGCCATAAAACAGGTTATCACCCAGAATGAGGCATCCTGGTCCTCCTTGCAGGAAATCGGCACCCAGCACAAATGCCTGTGCCAGTCCGTTGGGCTGCTCCTGAATCTTATACTCGAAATGCATGCCCAGCTCCTCGCCAGTGCCTAAGAGTTCACGAAACATCGGCAAGTCGCGAGGGGTGGAGATCACCAGCACCTCTCGAATACCAGCCAGCATCAAGGTTGACAAGGGGTAATAAATCATGGGCTTGTCATAAACAGGCATAATCTGTTTGGAGATTGCCTTCGACAGCGGATAAAGACGCGTAGCACTACCACCTGCAAGAATGATACCTTTCATGATTCCTCCGTTTTTACTTTTTGCATATTATTTGCAAATATCCGAAACTTTTCCGAAACAACAAAGCTTTTATAACCTTATTTTATATTGGAATACGAAAAAAGACGCCAAAGACTCTCCCCCTAAGTTAGCAAACTCAAGTGTCGCAAGTGACAAAAGTGTTACATAATAGCCTCGTTAGGGAGTTTATTACTCAGCTTGTTAGCGTACTTGCTAGACTTTATGTATTATATGATGCTGAAAGCATCAACCTTATAGTAGCCGCGGGTTCGAAGAACCTGCGGAATACGATGATCCATCTATAATTGCACTCTGAAAGAGTGCCCCAACATCTTTCAAAGACTCTCCCCCTTAGCAAGGGGGTTGCTCTCCCCCGATAACGGGGGAGCTAGGAGGGGGTGACCCTCCGTCAGGAGGGGGAGGGAGTGTGTAAAGGCTCCAGCCCCATGGCAGCCGCCTTCTCAATTAAGAACGCCACCTCCGCCTCCCGATTATCTGGCAAATTGTCATCAAGGATGGCATTCTTCAAGGCATCCTTCAGCACCCCTACCTCACGACTGGGTTGGAGGCCAAACATCTGCATGATTTCATTACCATCCACCAACGGCTGGAAATTCCTGCGATGATCCTTCTCTTTCAGCTCCTCCATCTTCTGACGCACCACCTGGAAGTTCTGCAAATAACGCTCTTTCTTCTCACGATTCTTGCTGGTGATGTCGGCCTCGCAGAGCAACATCAAGTCATCGATATCCTCACCTGCCTCGAAAAGCAAACGTCTTACAGCAGAGTCAGTTACCACATCATCAACAATGGCGATAGGTCTCATGTGCAAGCCCACCAGCTTCTGCACATATTTCATCTTCTCATTCAGCGGCATCTTCATGCGCTTGAAAATCTGAGGCACCATCTTCTCACCAATGTAATTGTGGTTGTGGAATGTCCATCCCACCCCAGGCTCCCAACGCTTGGTAGCAGGTTTGGCTATGTCGTGCAGCAAAGCCGCCCATCGTAACCACAGGTTATCACTGTTGCGACTCACGTTGTCGAGCACCTCCAAAGTGTGATAGAAATTATCCTTATGACCTCGGCCATTGCGTGTTTCCACACCTTGCAGCTTCACCAACTCAGGGAAGATAATCTCTAACAATCCACATCGATCCAGCTCTACAAAACCTTTTGAAGGGGTTTTTGAGAGGATAATCTTGTCCAACTCATCGTTGATGCGTTCTTTTGATATGATGTTGATACGCTCGCGGTTACGTTCCAACGATTCGAAGGTTTCGTCATCGATGAAGAAATTCAGCTGAGTGGCAAACCTCACACAGCGCATCATGCGCAGGGGATCATCGCTGAATGTCACATCAGGATCGAGCGGTGTGCGGATGGTACCTTCTTTCAAGTCTTCCAGTCCATCAAAAGGATCCACCAACTCGCCAAACCTGTCGGCATTGAGGCACACTGCCAATGCATTGATGGTGAAGTCACGACGATTCTGGTCATCTTCCAGTGTACCATCTTCCACAATGGGTTTGCGAGAGTCGTGGGTATAAGATTCCTTGCGAGCCCCCACAAACTCGATTTCCTGACCCTTGTACTTCACCTGAGCCGTACCAAAGTTGCGGAACACAGAAACATGAGCACCCCTGCCCAACCGTTTGCCCAAAGCTTCGGCCATCGTGATGCCACTTCCCACCACCACTACATCGATATCAGTCGAGGGTCGTTGCAGGAAAAGGTCGCGCACATAGCCGCCCACCACGTAGCACTCAAAGTGCAATTCGTCGGCAGTTTGCTGTATCAGCTGGAATATCTTACCAGCAAATTTATCCTTCAATTCTTCGGTTGTCAGGGTTATCATTATGCTAAAGTCCGTTAACGGGGTGCAAAATTACGGATTTATTTCTAACTTTGCAACATAAACTTGAACACATCGATTATGAAAAGAAGATTATTACCTTTATTGGCAGGGATGATGGCATGCTTCAGCCTCATCAGTTGCAACAACATAGAGAAGCATGCAGACGTGAAGTTACAAGAAGCCAAGACGGCTTTCCAGCAAGGCAATTACGACTTGGCCAAGCAGTTAATCGACAGTATCAAAGTCCTCTATCCCAAGGCATTCGATACACGTCGCACCAGTTTGGCTTTGCAACGCGAAGTGGAGTTGGCTGAGCAGAATAAGCTTCTGGCCGACATCGAATCGGAGTTGCAGGAAAAGCAACAGGCCATTGCCGACATGCAGGACTTGTTCGTTTTAGAAAAAGATGCTGAATATCAGCGCATCGGCAATTACTTGGACAAGACACAAACGGTGGAGAAAAACATCCATCGTTCTTTCCTCCGATTCCAGGTAAGTGAAGAGGGGAAGCTGAGCATGACCTCAATTTACTGTGGTTCAGGCAATATTCACCACACGTCAGTAAAGGTAACAGCCACAAATGGCTCATCGGCTGAAACGCCCAACTCCAAGGACAGCTACGAAACTACCGATTTGGGCGAGCGCATCGA
>CACZRQ010000192.1 GCA_902783615.1 uncultured Bacteroidales bacterium
AAAGGTATAACAAAAGTGGTAGGCTTGGAGTCAAGAGGCTTCTTATTCGCCCCCATCCTGGCCAACAAACTGCATGTAGGTTTTGTGCCAATTCGCAAAGAAGGCAAACTGCCGGCTGAAACCATTAAGGCAAGCTATACGAAAGAATATGGCACCGACACCTTGGAGATACACAAGGATGCCATAAACGAAAATGATGTGGTATTGCTTCATGATGACCTATTGGCAACAGGGGGTTCCATGACGGCAGCTATCAACTTAGTCAAACAAATGCACCCAAAGAAAATAATGCTCAATTTCATTATCGAATTGACCAATCTAAATGGAAGAAAAGTATTCGATGAAGATATTGAGGTTGATTCCATTCTCTTTTGCGAAGAATAAATGATGAAAAACGCCCCCGAAACCAGCCTTGAAGAGAAGTTGAAAGCTATCATTTCTTCTCTTCCAGAGAAACCTGGCAGTTACCAGTACTGGGATGCTGAGGGTGTAATCATCTATGTAGGTAAGGCTAAAAACCTGAAAAGGAGAGTAAGCTCCTACTTCACGAAGAATCATGATTCAATGAAGACAAGAATGCTGGTAAGTAAGATTGCCAACATCACATATACAACCGTAAATACGGAAGAAGATGCTTTGAATCTTGAGAATAAACTCATCAAAAAATACAAGCCCAAGTATAATGTTTTGCTGAAAGACGACAAGACATATCCTTCAATTGCAGTTGAAAAAACAGAGTTCCCAAGGGTATATAAAACACGCCAGCTAACAGATAAGAGTACCCTTTATTTTGGTCCTTATACCCATGTGGGCACCATGTATGCCCTCATGGAACTCATCAAGCACCTCTACCCTATCCGAACTTGCCGATATCCACTAACGGTTGAAAGTATCCAAGCTGGAAAATATAAAACTTGCCTGGATTATCAGTTGGGGCGTTGTGAAGGGCCTTGTGTAGGGAAACAAACCAAAGAGGATTACCAAAACAACATTGCCCAAATCTGCGAAATCTTGAAAGGAAACACACGAAAATTGGAGCAACAATTGATGGTCGAGATGAAAGAATTGGCAGACAAAATGGCGTTTGAGGAAGCTGAATTGGTAAGAAAACGCTACGTTCTTTTGAAAAATTACAATGTCAAATCTGAGGTTGTGAACTACAAACTCGACAATATCGATGTGTTTTCCATTGAAGAGGAAGAGGACAAGAAATCGGCTTTCATCAACTTCATGCACGTAAAGAGTGGAGCAATCATTCAGAGTTTCACCTTTGAATACAAGAAACGTTTAGACGAAAGCAAAGAAGAGCTTTTAGCACTGGGTATCAGCGAGATGCGTGAAAGATTCGGAAGCAAGGCTAAAGAAATCATTGTTCCTTTCGAGATGGAAATGGAGATGAATGATGCTTCTTTTACCATACCTCAAAGAGGCGACAAGAAGAAACTCTTAGACCTTTCTTCGATGAATGTGAAAGAGTATAAAGCCGATCGCATGAAGCAGGAGGAGAAACTAAATCCAGAACAAAGGGCAGTAAGGTTGTTGACAGAACTCCAGCAATTGCTTCATTTAGAGAAACTTCCTATGAGAATAGAGTGCTTTGACAACTCTAATATACAAGGTGCCGACCCTGTGGCAGGATGTGTGGTATTCATCAAAGCCAAGCCTTCGAAAAACGACTATCGAAAATATAACATCAAGACTGTAGTGGGTCCAGATGACTATGCTTCAATGAAAGAAGTGGTTGAACGTAAATATAAGCGAGCCATCGAGGAAGAGACTCCCCTACCCGATTTAATCATTGCCGACGGTGGAATCGGACAAATGCATGCCATCAAAGAGGTTTTAAACGCTCTTAAATTGCAAATACCTGTGGCAGGATTGGCAAAAAATGACAAGCATAGAACCTCAGAATTGCTTTTCGGTTTCCCTCCACAAACCATTGGTGTAAAACAAACGTCGGCATTATTCAGACTACTGACAAATATTCAAGATGAGGTGCATCGTTTCGCCATCACCTTCCACAGAGAGAAACGAAGCAAACGTCAAATCGCTTCTGAACTTGATTCAATCAAAGGTATAGGGGAGAAGACAAAACAAGCTCTTATTAAGGAGTTTAAGAGCGTGAAGAGAATCAAGGAAGCTTCGATGGAACAGTGGGAAAGTGTAGTGGGCAAAGCGAAAGCAAACATTTTGAAAGAATATTTCAAGAAAGATACAATTATTGAAAGCGAGATATGAGAACAGTAATACAAAGAGTGGCATACGCCTCAGTAACGATAGAAGGTATTTGTAAAGCAAAGATCGGCAAGGGCTTCTTAGTTCTATTAGGCATTGAAGAGGCTGATGGACAGGAAGATATAGATTGGCTATGCAAGAAGATAGTGAACCTGAGGGTGTTTGAAGATGAAGCTGGCGTGATGAACAGATCAATCTTGGATGAAGATGGCGAAATTCTGGTAGTCAGCCAATTCACCTTAATGGCTTCCACCAAGAAAGGCAATCGTCCCTCATATATTAGAGCAGCTCGACATGAGGTCTCTATCCCACTCTATGAACAATTCTGCAAAAAACTGGAAGAAGCCCTGGGTAAACCTGTTGGTACTGGTGAATTTGGAGCAGATATGAAGGTAGAATTACTTAACGACGGACCTGTCACCATTTGCATTGACACTAAAAACAAAGAATGATGAGCATAGAAGAAGCACAGAAAGAAGTTGATTACTGGATCAAAACCTACGGGGTACGCTATTTCAGCGAACTGACCAATATGGCCGTATTGACCGAAGAAGTGGGTGAACTGGCCAGGGTAATGGCTCGCAAATATGGCGACCAATCGTTCAAAGCCGGTGAAAAGGAGAATATCAGCGAAGAAATCGCCGATATCTTTTGGGTATTGCTCTGCATCGCAAACCAAACGGGAGTTGACCTCACGCAAGCTTTCGAGCAAAGCATTGCCAAGAAGACAATGAGAGATAATACAAGACATATTAATAACCCTAAATTACAAGAACATGGAGCATAAGTCTATCATGGAAAAGGTACACGAACAAGTACCAGTAAGCAAATATGTTGCCACATTGAAGAAGTATCATACCGACCTCAATGATGACGAAGTAAAAGCCTATGTTGAGAAACTTCTGAAAGAGCATTCTACAGAAAACAACACATTGGATGTCAAGAAGTTTCTTTTCAATTGCATAGACCTGACAACACTGAAGGAAACAGATAATGACGAATATGTGATGAAGTTCACACAGAAAGTCAATCAGTTCGACGAGGAGTATCCTGATTTGAAAAACGTGGCTGCCATTTGTGTCTATCCCTGCTTTGCTGAAATCGTAAGAGATACTCTGGAAGTAGAGAACGTAAATGTAGCTTGCGTATCAGGTGGATTCCCCTCTTCTCAAACCTATGCAGAAGTAAAAATCGTTGAAACAGCTTTGGCAATCAAGGATGGGGCAGATGAAATCGATATCGTCATTTCTGTTGGAAAGTACTTGGCAGGCGACTATGAAAGTATGTGCGATGAAATCGATGAAATCAAGGAAACATGTAAGGATCACACCCTGAAAGTAATCTTGGAAACAGGGGCTCTGAAGCATGCATCCGACATCAAGAAAGCCTCCCTACTCTCTCTCTATGCAGGAGGTGATTTCATCAAGACATCTACAGGAAAGATTGCCGTTTCGGCTACCCCAGAAGCAGCTTATGTAATGTGCCAAGCCATCAAGGAATACTATGAGCAGACAGGCATCAAGAAAGGATTCAAGGCAGCTGGAGGTATCAATACGGTTCAAGATGCCATCAACTACTACACCATTGTGAAAGAAGTATTGGGAGAAGAATGGCTTAATAATTCACTCTTCCGCTTGGGAACCAGCAGGTTGGCAAACTTGTTATTGTCCGAGATTGTTGGGAAGGAAGTGAAGTTCTTTTAATGATTCCTTTCCACCACAAAATCAAGGTAAGCCATCAGCGACTCTTTGATAGCAGAATCAGGAGCATCTGTCAGCAAGGCAGATGCTTTTTCTTTGATTCCATCGATGGTTTTATACGCATACTCAATGCCACCCTGTTGCTTGGCAAATTCGATTAATTGGGATATTTCTGAATCATTGGCCGTGAAATTCCTCACTTTCTCAGCCAGCTTCAGGAAATAGTCATCCATCGTGGAATTCAAAGCATAAAGCACAGGTAAGGTCAGTTTACCTTCCTTCATATCATTGCCTGTAGGTTTCCCTAAAGCTTCATTCTCGTAATAGTCGAAGATATCATCCTTTATTTGGAAACAAAGGCCGATGTTTTCACCGAAAGAAGCAGCTTTCTCAATCCAAACTTCATCAGCACCAGCAGCTATTGCCCCTGCCTTTCCACAAGAAGAAAAAAGAATGGCAGTCTTGTTGCGGATAATGTCAAAATAAACATCATAGGAAAGCGTATTGTTGGCTATGTTATAAAGCTGCAAAAGCTCGCCATCAGCCAACATTTGACCCAACTTAGCCACAATATCTACAATCTCGAAATGGCGAGTCAAGGATACCTGTTGCAAAGCGGTAGCCAGGAAGAAATCGCCTGAAAGCACAGCCACCTTATTATTAAAAGCGGCATTCACAGAAGGCTGACCCCTCCTTTCGTCACTCTCATCCAGCACATCGTCGTGAATCAAGGTAGCCGTATGAAGCAGTTCTAAAGAAACAGCAGCATGATAGGCAGCTGGGGTTACTTTACCAAGCATCTTGGATATCAAAAACAGCAACAAGGGTCTCATCATCTTCCCATGCTTCTGCGTAACATGCTCAATAACTTGTTGCAACAGCACATTCGACGATGACAAAGATTCCTTGTAAAGGCGAAGAAATTCCTCCATTTCAGCCCCCACTGGTTTCGATATAAACGACAAATCTCGACTCATAACACAAATTTTCCCACAAAAGTAGTAATAAATTGCCGAAATGTGATATTTATTTCATACATTTACACATAAATTTTACGAAAAGTATGGAAACAACCAATAAACTATTTCTATTAGACGCTTATGCGCTCATTTATCGCGCCTATTATGCGCTGATTAAGAACCCTCGTGTCAACTCGAAAGGCCAGAATACATCAGCCATTATGGGCTTTGTGAACACCCTCGAGGAAGTGCTGAAGAAAGAGGCTCCCTCCCACATCGGCATTGCTTTCGACCCCGCAGGACCCACGTTCCGTCATGAGGCCTACCCTGCTTACAAAGCCCAACGTGAGGAAACGCCAGAGGATATTCGCAAGTCGGTACCTATCATTAAAGAAATCATCAAAGCCTACAACATCCCCATCTTGGAAGTGATGGGTTACGAAGCCGACGATGTGATCGGTACTTTAGCCACAAAGGCTGGCGAGCATGGCATCGATACCTATATGCTGACCCCCGACAAAGATTATGGTCAGTTGGTAAAGGAACATGTATATATGTATCGCCCCAAATTTACGGGTGGATTTGAAATCATGGGACCCAAAGAGGTGACTGAAAAATACGACCTCTCCTCTACCCTACAAGTCATCGACCTGCTCGGTTTGATGGGCGATGCCTCCGATAACATTCCAGGATGTCCAGGCGTGGGAGAGAAAACGGCTCAGAAACTCATCAAGGAATTTGGCAACATCGAAAACCTGTTAGAGCATACCGATCTGTTGAAGGGTGCCCTGAAAACAAAGGTGGAGACAAACAGAGAACAGATAACCTTCTCGAAGTTCCTTGCCACCATCAAGACAGATGTGCCCATCAACTTAGACATGGAGGCGTTGAAATATGAGACTCCCAACTTGACCACTCTCAAGCAGATTTTCGACGAACTGGAGTTCCGTACACTCTACGATCGAGTACTGGCTCGATTGGGCACTCCAAAAGAAGAGGTAACCCAAGATATCTATGCAGGCACGTTGTTTGCCACCTCTTCCCCCACTCCAGCCAAAGCTGTTCAGGAAGCTCCCAAAAACATGCCCATTCAAGGCGATTTGTTTGCGATAAATCCGAGCAATGACCCGATTGTTCCAGAAAAATCGATTCTCAGCGACCTGAATTCAATAGAAGTGGATTACCAACTCATTGATACAGAAGCAAAAAGACAAGAAATTATTGAAAAATTGTTGTCCACAGAAATCTTTGCGTTAGACACAGAAACCACAGGAACCGAGCCCATGATGGCCGATTTGGTGGGAATGAGCTTCAGTGATGCCAAAAACAAGGCTTACTATGTGCCTGTGCCAGCCAACCACGATGAAGCACTCAAAATTGTGCAAGCTTTCAAACCTGTGTTCGAAAATGAGAAATCGGTGAAGGTAGGTCAGAACATCAAGTACGACATGATCATGCTGCATCATTATGGTGTGGAGGTGAAAGGCCCCCTCTTCGACACCATGCTGGCCCATTATGTACTGCAACCCGAACTTCGCCACAACATGGATTACTTGGCCGAAATCTATCTCCACTATAAAACCATCCACATTGATGAACTGATTGGCGCGAAAGGCAAGAATCAGAAAAATATGCGAGACCTGGAGCCAATAGATATATATAGGTACGCGTGCGAAGATGCCGATGTGACGCTTCAACTGAAATCCATCTTGGAAGAAGAGATGAAGAAAGAAGGGGTGGAACAATTGTTCTACGAAATCGAAATGCCATTGGTTCCCGTGCTGGTGAATATGGAAACCAACGGCGTGTTGCTCGACACTGAAGCGCTGAAACAAACATCCGTGCTTTATAACCAACGAATGAATGAAATCGAACAGGAAATCTACAAACTGGCCAATGTGAAATTCAACATCAGCTCGCCCAAGCAAGTAGGGGATATCCTGTTCAAGGACATGAAACTGATTGAGAAGCCCAAGAAGACAAAAACAGGTCAGTATGTCACTTCGGAAGAGGTGTTGGAAAGCTTACGCCACAAACATCCGATAGTGGGCAAGATTCTGGAATACCGAGGACTGAAGAAATTGCTGAGCACTTATATTGATAACCTGCCTGAGCTGATAAATCCTCGCACAGGTAGAATACACACCTCATTCAACCAAGCAGTTACGGCTACAGGTCGATTGAGTAGCAGCAATCCGAACCTGCAGAATATCCCTGTTCGCGATGATGACGGCAAGGAAATCCGCAAGTGCTTCATTCCTGATCCTGGGTGCGAGTTCTTCTCAGCCGACTATTCACAAATCGAACTTCGCATCATGGCCCACCTGAGTGGTGATGCGAATATGATAGATGCCTTCAATCACGACCAGGATATTCATGCGGCAACAGCTGCTAAAATATATAAGGTGTCGATGGAGGAGGTGAGCAAGGATATGCGTCGCAAAGCCAAGACGGCCAACTTCGGCATCATCTATGGCATCTCAGTTTTTGGCTTGGCCGAACGCATGGGTGTGGAACGTAGCGAAGCCAGACAACTCATTGATGGCTACTTCGAAACCTATCCTCAGATTAAGGCTTATATGGACAAAAGCATCGAGATGGCCAGGGAAAACGGCTATGTGGAAACCATCTTCCATCGCAAGCGCTACCTGCCAGACATCAACTCGCGCAATGCTACCGTTAGAGGTTATGCCGAGCGAAATGCCATCAATGCACCCATCCAAGGTAGTGCGGCAGATATCATCAAAGTAGCGATGGCTCACATCTATCAACGCTTCAGAACTTATAATTTGAAAGCAAAAATGATACTGCAAGTGCACGACGAGCTCAACTTCAGTGTACCAACAGCTGAAAAAGAGATGGTTGAGAAGATTGTAATGGAAGAAATGGAGCGTGCATATTTGATGCAAGTGCCACTGAAAGCCGACTCTGGATGGGGTAAAAACTGGCTTGAAGCCCACTAAAATATGTTGTATAACATTATTTAACTTTCAATCATTAAGAACGGTTTTTAATTGAAAA
>CACZRQ010000193.1 GCA_902783615.1 uncultured Bacteroidales bacterium
GTTCAATACTCCTCCTGTGGTGCCTATCTATTCTGCGCTCGAGAACCTGCGCTGGATCAAGAAGTCGGGTGGTGTAGAGGAGATGGATCGCCGAGCTAAGGAACGTGCTGAGATGCTTTACAATGAAATCGACCGCAACAAGATGTTCCGCGGAACAGTGGTTCCTGAAGACCGTTCGCTGATGAACCTGTGCTTCGTGATGGCTGATGAATATAAGGAGCTGGAGAAGGACTTCCTCGACTTTGCAGTAGCTAACGGTATGGTAGGCGTGAAGGGTCATCGCGACGTGGGTGGCTTCCGCGCTTCTTGCTATAACGCCCAGCCTCTGGAGGGTGTGAAGGCTCTGGTGGCTTGCATGCAATTGTTTGAAGCAAAACATTAATGGATATGAAAGTACTGATTGCTACAGAGAAGCCGTTCGCCAAAGTGGCTGTTGACGGCATTCGTCAGGAAATTGAAGCTGCTGGCTACGAGCTGGCTCTCTTAGAGAAATATACCGAGAAGGCACAGTTGCTGGATGCAGTGAAAGATGCTGATGCGGTGATTATTCGCAGCGATATCATCGATAACGAAGTGCTGGATGCTGCCAAGCAGCTCAAGATTGTGGTGCGTGCTGGTGCTGGCTACGACAATGTGGATTTGGCTGCCGCTACTGCCCACAATGTGGTGGTGATGAACACTCCAGGTCAGAATTCCAACGCTGTGGCCGAACTGGTGTTTGGCTTGCTGGTGTTTGCCGTTCGTAACTTCTACAATGGCAAGGCAGGTACGGAGCTGATGGGTAAGAAGTTGGGTATCTTGGCTTTCGGCAACGTGGGTCGTAATGTGGCTCGCATCGCCGCAGGCTTCGGCATGGATATCTACGCCTACGATGCATTCTGCCCCAAAGAGGCGATCGAGGCTGCTGGTGTTCACGCTGTGGATTCAACCGAGGATCTGTTCGATGCTTGCGACATTGTTTCTCTGCACATCCCAGCTACGCCTGAAACCAAGAACTCCATCAACTACGATTTGGTGAACCGTCTGCCAAAGGGTGGTGTCCTGATCAATACAGCCCGCAAGGAAGTGATTGATGAGGCTGGTTTGATCAAGCTGATGGAAGAGCGTGAGGATCTGAAGTATGTGTCCGACATAGCACCTGCTGCATTGGATGAGTTTACTAAGTTCGCTGGCCGATTCTTTGCTACCCCAAAGAAGATGGGTGCACAGACAGCTGAGGCTAACATCAATGCAGGTATCGCAGCTGCCAAGCAAATCGTTGGCTTCCTGCGCGATGGCATCACCAAGTTCCAGGTGAATAAATAATGGACGATACTTATAAGACTATATCAAAACAGGCAGAAGGAACTTACACCGAGAAAAGGAGTAAGTTCCTTGCCTTTGCTATCCCTGTCAGAACCATCGACGAAATCAAGGAGCAGCTGAAGATTTACGAAAAGAAATACTACGATGCCCGCCATGTATGCTATGCTTACATGTTGGGTGCCGAACGTACCGACTTCCGTGCCAACGACAACGGAGAGCCCAGTGGAACGGCTGGCCGACCCATTCTTGGGCAAATCAATTCTTTCGGACTGACTGACATCCTGATTGTGGTGGTTCGCTATTTTGGGGGCATCAAACTGGGCACCAGCGGATTGATTGTGGCCTACAAGGCTGCAGCCCAGGAAGCCCTCAATGCTGCTGATATCATTGAGAAGACCGTAGATGCCGACATCACCTTTGTCTTCGAGTATCCTTTCCTGAACGATGTGATGCGCATCGTGAAAGAAGAAAGTCCTGAGATCATCTCCCAGGACTTTGATAACGATTGTCGCATGACGTTGCGGATTCGTAAGAGTCAGTTTGAGAAATTGAAGAGTCGCTTGCAGAAAGTTGAGTCCCTTCATTTCCCAGACTAATCCTCAAACGTCTGATAGCGGGTGCTCAGTAATTTACGGTCGCCAAGTGTGTCATTCACCCTCGCCACATTGATCCAGAACTTATTCTCTTTCACACTCTCGATAGGATAGGCAGCTTTCTCACGACTGTAGCTGTGATTCCATTCGCTGGCTACCACCTCGTATTCAGGGTGTGGAGCATTCACCAGCACATTGTCGGCCTTGTCGGCAGTGCCGTTTCTCACTTCCTCAATCTCCTGCCAGATGGTCTGCATCACCTCGATGAAGTTGTTCAGCTCATCCAAGCTCTCGCTCTCGGTAGGCTCTACCATCAGCGTGCCGTGCACGGGGAATGAAAGGGTAGGAGCATGATAGCCGTAGTCCATCAGACGCTTGGCGATGTCTGCTTCACTCACGCCCACTTCCTCATGCAACTTTCTGCAATCCAGAATCATCTCGTGACCCACGAAACCGTTGGCTCCACGATACACAATGCCATAAGTGTCTTGCAGACAAGCTGCCAGATAGTTGGCACTCAGAATGGCTATCTTGGTAGCTCGGGTTAGTCCTTCTGTACCCATCATGCGGATATAGCCGTAGGCGATAGGCAGGATGCCTGCGCTACCGAATGGGGCAGCAGCCACCTCGTTGGCAGCATTGCCGAACAACGGATGGCCTGGAAGGAATGGCACCAAGTGCTGCTTCACACATACGGGACCTACACCGGGGCCACCACCTCCATGGGGAGAAGAGAAGGTCTTGTGCAGGTTCAGGTGGCACACATCGGCACCGATGGTACCCGGATTGGTGATGCCCACTTGGGCATTCATGTTCGCACCATCCATATAGACTTGTGCACCACAAGCATGGATGATGTTGCATATCTCCTTGATTTCCACCTCGAAGATACCGTGAGTGGAAGGATAGGTGATCATCAGGGCAGCCAGCATATCCTTGTTGGCTTCAGCCTTCTCGCGCAGGTCGTTCAGATCCACGTTGCCCTTATCGTCGCAAGCCACTGTTACGGGAGTGAAGCCAGCCTGAACAGCTGAAGCTGGGTTGGTGCCGTGGGCTGAGGCTGGAATCAGTACAATGTTGCGCTGGGTCTGACCAATGCTCTCCAAGTAAGCACGGATGATGCGCAGACCAGTATATTCACCAGCTGCACCTGAGTTGGGTTGCAAGGTCACACCATCGAAGCCTGTGATGATCTGCAGTTCTTTGCTCAGGTTCTCAATGAGCTGACGATAACCCGCAGCCTGGTCGGCTGGCACCAATGGGTGCAGGTTGGCAAACTCAGGACGGCTCAATGGCAGCATCTCTGAAGCAGGATTCATCTTCATGGTGCACGAGCCCAAGGAAATCATCGAGTGGGTGAGGGAGATGTCCTTGCGGTCCAGCTTCTTGATGTAGCGCATCATCTCCATCTCGGTGTGGTACTTCTGGAACACTTCATGGGTGAGGTAAGGTGATGTGCGGGCCAACACCTTATTTATATGAGAAGCCACAGGAACATCGTCAACGGTTTCCACCTCATGCTGGGCAGCTGCGGCAAAGATGCGCAGCAACTCGTTCACAGCAGGAATGTCGGTCGTCTCGTCAATGCTTAAACCCACATGTCCGTTGCTGAAATAGTGTAGGTTCACTTGATGCTGCAGGGCAACAGCCTTCAGCTGTTCTACGGTAACTCCCTTTGGCAAACCAATATGTAGGGTGTCGAAATACTGTTCGTTGAACTGTTTGTAACCGTATGAAACCAGTTTCTCTTCTATTAGGACAGCAATGCTGTGGATGCGCTCGGCAATGGTTCTGATTCCTTCCTGTCCGTGATACACAGCGTAGAAGCCAGCCATACTGGCCAGCAGTGCCTGCGAGGTGCAGATGTTCGAGGTGGCTTTCTCACGCTTGATGTGCTGCTCGCGGGTCTGTAAGGCCATGCGGAAACACAGCTTGCCATATTTGTCTTTCGACAGACCGATGATGCGGCCAGGCATCTGGCGCTTGTATTCATCGCGGGTAGCGAAGAAAGCAGCCGAAGGACCACCATAATACATAGGTGTACCCAAACGCTGCGAACTGCCAAACACAATGTCGGCTCCCCATTCACCTGGAGGGGTCAACAGAGCCAGACTTAAGATGTCGGCTGCTACGGCAACCTTGCAACCAGCTGCATGAGCCTGCTCCACAAACGCGCGGTAGTCCTCCACATTACCATCGGCATTTGGATACTGGATGATGCATGCGAAAGTTTCGGCTGTCAGCGTAGCTGTCTTGTAACTACCTGTTTTCAATACGATTCCCTGGGGTACGGCACGTGTCTTCATCACGGCTAAGGTTTGCGGGAAGATGCTCTCATCTACAAACACGATGTTGGCACCAGCTTTCTGCTGGGCACGTGAACGCAGGTTGAACATCATCGTCACCGCTTCGGCAGCAGCCGTTGCTTCATCTAAGAGCGAACAGTTTGCCAAAGGCATACCAGTCAGGTCGGTGATGGCTGTCTGGAAGTTCATCAATGCTTCCAGGCGACCTTGTGAAACCTCCGACTGATAAGGGGTGTATGAGGTGTACCACACAGGGTTCTCGAACACGTTGCGCAAAATCACAGCCGGCGTGATGGTATTATACCATCCCATGCCGATGTAGGTGGTGTAGAGCTTGTTCATGGCTGCCAGACTGGCAATGTGCTGAGCAAACTCATATTCGGTCATAGCTGCAGGCAGATTCAATGGCTGCTCCAAACGGATGTTGGCTGGAATAGTCTTGTCAATCAACTCATCCAGACTCTTCACACCTATCTTTTGCAGCATCTGTTGTTCGTCGGCTTCACTAATGCCGACATGGCGGTTTACCAAAAGGTCAGTTTTCATATTTAAGTTTTTAGTTTTAATTGTCAATTGTCAATCGTCAATTGTTAGTCAAATCCGAAAGAAAGGGTTCTCCGTCTTCTCGATGCCTATTGTTGTGGGGGCTCCGTGACCGGGATAGACAATGGTCTCGTCGGGCAGAACGAACAACTTTGAAGTGATGCCTTCTATCAGCGTGTCGAAATTGCCTCCAGCCAAGTCGGCACGACCAATGCTACCTTGGAACAGCACATCGCCAGAGAACATACAGTTGTCGGCTGCACAATAGAACACTATGCTGCCAGGCGAGTGGCCAGGCACATGTATCACTTCCAAACGGGTGTTCCCGAAGGTCACGAAGTGGCCTTCATGCAGGTGCACAGCGGGTGGGGTGGGCACCTGATCCAGTCTCAAGCCAAACATACGACTCTGCTTCGGAGCCTCTTCTACCCAGTACAGGTCGGCTTCATGAGCCTCACTCTTCACACCGAAGGTTTTCTCGCAGAAAGGATTGCCACAAATGTGGTCGATGTGCAAGTGCGTGTTCAGCAGATGCTTCACTGTCAATCCTCCGTTGGTGATAAAATCTTTCAAGGCAGTTTTTTCTTCCTCGTAATAGCAACCAGGATCAATCAATACTGCCTCGTGGGTCTCGTCCCACAGCACATAGCTGTTCACTGGGAACATGTTGAATTCAAATCTCTTGATTTTCATATTGCTGTAAATACCACTTTCTTGGTTTCAAAATAAGTTTCTTCAAAATAGTCTGATAAATCCCAGAAGATGCTTCTGCCTTTCAGATGCACCATCTCGCGTTCCAATTCTCCGCCTTTCAGGCAAATCAGTCCGTTGGGCAAGGCATTCTGCTGCGTCTTGCTGATGTTCTTGCGCACCAGTCGCACCAGGTCTTCAAGGGGCATCACCGCACGGCTCACCACATAATCGAATTTCTCCTTCTCTTCCTCAGCCCGTTCGTGGGCGAAAGTCACATTCTGCAAGCCAATGCTCTGTGCCACTTCGGTAGCCACACGAATCTTCTTGCCAATGCTGTCGATCAGGTGGAACTTCACCTCTGGGAAGTAGATAGCCAAGGGAATGCCGGGAAATCCGCCACCTGTACCCAAGTCCATCACCTTTGTTCCCGCTTTGAAGTTCACCACTTTGGCTATACCTAACGAGTGCAGCACATGGTGCTCGTACAAATTGCCGATGTCCTTGCGGGATATCACGTTGATCTTGGCGTTCCAATCCTCATACAAGGCTCCCAGCGCCTCAAACTGCCTGCGCTGCTCTTCGGTCAATTCCTTAAAATACTTTTCTATAATTTCCATACATCAATCATCAATCGTCAATAGTCAATGGTCAATTGTCAATTGTCAATGGTCAATCGTCAATTGTCACCGTCCCTTCAACTCTTTTACAATCATATACTCCGTATTCAAGATTGGATCCAGCTTCTCAAAGCTTAAATCAACCTCCACGGGTCCAAGCACATACGGAGCAATCTCATAAATGTTATACAGGAATGAGATACCCCCAGGTGTAAGTTTGAAATTCTCTGTAGGGATGATGTCGGCCGTTGTGCCATAACCCATCTCCTCCAGCTCATCCATCGTCTCAGCACCTGTATCTTCCATCAGCTGAGCTATGATCATCTCTGTCAGCTCCTCGTCATATTCACCCACCAGCAAATCGTTCAGTTCTATCTGCTTCAACGTGCGCAAGTCGATGTTCTGGAAATAGGTGAAATACACGGGATGAGCCCCACCGGTAAACTCTTCCATATAGAATCGGTAAGTCAGCAGATGCTTGTCGTAATATTCCACCTTCGTTTCGGTTTCCCGCTCATAGGAGTACCACACCTCGCTTGGCTCCTCATGAGAGGAAGCCATTTCTTCACGATACATCGGTTCCAAATCGTGGCGATAAATGGCGAAATAGTTATCGGTAAACGCACGAACGGCTTCGGGTGGGGTCTGGGTGGAAAACTTCTCTCCCAGCACTAAAGCCTGCAGCATGTGGTTGATGCTGTCCTTCATTTTTTCATCGGTCGATTCCTTCACATACGAGAAATCCACCTTCACTTCTGCATGGGGCTTGCTCTCATCGGCAAACAGATGCTGACTTTCCTCAAGTGTGATATTGTCAAACTTCAGGTTTCCTGCCAGCTTGCTTTCCTGTCTGCAGGCTCCAAAAGCAAGACTAATGACAAGCATTATGCTACATGCACTGACAAATTGTAACTTCATACCTCTTATAAATTAGTTGGATAAGCAGTTTCAGATAGCGAAGATACAAATAATTTTTCTTATCTTTGCAAACGAAAACAAAAAAACGCATGGGAAATCTGATAACGGAAGATTGGGGCTTGATCGACTATGCCGAGGCGTGGCAGCGGCAGGAGTCTCTTTTCAGCCAACGCTTGGCGCAGAAAGTAGCTGGCGAGGCGGGCGCTATCGACCGTATCGTCCTTTGTGAACACCCCCATGTCTATACCCTGGGTCGCAGTGGAAAGGCTGCCAATATGCTGCTCAGCGATGAACAGTTGAAGCGCATAGGGGCCACCTATTACCACATCGATCGGGGTGGAGATATCACCTATCATGGCCCGGGTCAGTTGGTTTGCTATCCCATCCTCGACTTGGAGCGATATGGCTTGGGTCTCAAGGATTATATCGCTATCATCGAGGAAGCCGTTATCCGTGTGTGTGCCCATTATGGCATCCGTGCGGGGCGACTCGAAAAAGCCACAGGTGTATGGCTCGATGCCCATGATTCGCGAGCAAGGAAAATCTGTGCCATCGGGGTGAGAAGCAGCAGGTATGTTACCATGCACGGACTGGCGCTGAATGTGAATACCGACCTCCGTTATTTCAGCTACATCAATCCCTGCGGGTTTATCGACAAAGGGGTGACTTCATTGGCACAGGAGCTACACCAAGAAGTTTCGAAGGAGGAGGTGAAACGGCTCCTGACAGAAGAATTGTTTGAACTATTAAAAAACTGAAACGATGAAGATTAATACAGCTGAATTTGTGATTAGCAACACCGACGTGAGCAAGTGTCCCCAGACGGGACTGCCAGAATATGCTTTCATCGGACGAAGCAACGTGGGGAAGTCGAGCCTGATTAACATGCTCACCAACAACAAGAAACTGGCCATGACCTCATCTACACCTGGCAAGACCTTGCTCATCAATCATTTTCTCATCAACAAGCAGTGGTATCTGGTGGACCTGCCAGGCTATGGCTATGCCAACCGCAGCAAGAAAGGCGTGGCCAACATCCAAAAGGTGATAGGTTCCTATTTGGAACAACGCATGGAAATGACCTGCCTGTTTGTACTGATTGACAGCCGTCTGGAACCCCAGAAAATCGATTTGGATTTCATGGCTTGGCTGGGTGAGAATCAGGTTCCATTCGCCATCGTATTTACCAAAGCCGACAAGCAGTCGAAACTGAGAACAGACATTAATGTCAAGGCTTATCTCGAAAAGCTGTCAGAACAATGGGAAGAGTTGCCTCCCTATTTCGTCACCTCGGCGTTAAAGGGTACTGGAAGGGATGAATTACTGGCTTATATCGAGTCAATCAATGCCGAGTTGAAGAAAAATTGAGGTTTTATTCACTTTTTTGCCAAAAGTGTGCAATGATACCAACATTTTTACTTATCTTTGCAGTCTGCTTTACAGAATATAACTTATAGAATTTAAAGACTAATTGAAAATGAGCTTACTATCAGAAAAGTTGGGTAAATACCAGGAGCCTCAGTACTACAAGGCTCGGGGCATCTATCCCTATTTCCGAGAGATTGACAGCCATCAGGGCACAGAAGTCATGATGACTGGCAAGAAAGTCCTCATGTTTGGTTCAAACGCATATACGGGACTCACTTATGACGAAAGAATTATCAACGCTTCCATCGAGGCAACCAAGAAATACGGCACCGGCTGTGCGGGCTCACGCCTGTTGAACGGAACACTCGACCTGCATGTGCAGCTGGAGAAAGAGTTGGCAGCTTTCGTGGGAAAGGAAGAGGCAATGTGCTTCTCTACCGGTTTCACCGTAAACGAGGGTGTCATTCCTCAGCTGGTTGGTCGTGGCGACTATATCATCTGCGACGATCGTGACCATGCTTCTATCGTCGATGGACGACGTCTTTCGTTTGCTACTCAGCTGAAGTACAAACATAACGATATGGAGGCACTGGAGAAGGAGCTGAAGAAGTGCGAGCCAGATGCCATCAAGCTGATTGTGGTGGATGGTGTGTTCTCCATGGAAGGCGACTTGGCCAACATGCCTGAGATCATCCGTCTGAAGAAAAAATACAATGCTTGTGTGTATGTAGATGAGGCACATGGAATCGGTGTCTTCGGCAAACAGGGTCGTGGCGTGTGCGATCATTTCGGAGTGACCGATGATGTGGACATCATCATGGGTACCTTCAGTAAGTGGCTCGCTTCTTTGGGTGGTTTCGTGGCTGCTGAATCAGCTGTCATAAATGCATTGCGTCACAGTGCCCGTTCATACATCTTCCAGGCCAGCAGTACTCCTGCAGCTACAGCTGCTACCATCGAGGCACTGCACATCATCCAAAATGAGCCGGAGCGTCAGGAACGTTTGTGGGAAATCACCAACTATGCCTTGAAGGAGTTCCGTGAGGCAGGTTTTGAGATTGGCGATACCCAGTCACCTATCATCCCGCTGTATGTGCGCGACACCTACAAGACATTTGCTGTTACCAAGGCGGCGTTCGACGAGGGCATCTTCATCAACCCCGTTATCCCACCTGCTTGCGCACCGCAAGACACCTTGGTTCGTGTGGCTCTGATGGCTACCCATACCAAGGAACAAATCGATTATGCGGTGGAACATTTGGCTAAATGTTTCCGCGAATTGGGCATTATTCAGTGAAAAATGTATGATAAATATAAAAATTTATCGAATTATTTTGAATAATTAAAAATCCTGCTTATATTTGCAACAGAATTATAAACAGGCAAAACAAATTTAATCTCTCTGTAAGTTTTTGAATTAGATGTTGTAGTGAATGGGGGAGGGGGAATGTGAATTTCTCCTCCCTCAATTTTTGTCTTTTTCTAAAACTCCCCCTCTCTTTATTTGCGTATTTCCGCAATATCCACTATCTTTACTCCCAAATTAACCTTAAACTAACAGATCTCATGAAAAAGAGCTTACTGCTCATAGCTTCTTTGATAGCTGTAGCCTTTCCTGTTGCAGCTCAAAACCAAGGTGTTACCCATACAGGTAGAAATACAGGGCAACCCCAATATCCACTTCAATCATACCGCGAACTCGATAACCCCGTGGCTGTGGATCAGGCTCAGTGGCGTGGCATTAATGGCAAGCATGTGCTGTGGGGCTCAGTCGATGAGCGCTACAGCCAGGAAGTGCCTCCACAGACCTTGCAGGGCAAGACGTTGGATCTGAATGCCTGGAAAGGCGAAAGGGTGCACGCCCAGTTTGCCGTGTATGGCAACGAATACATCCGTAGCCTGAAGTTCGAGGTATCCGACCTGGTGTCGAAGCAAGGTGACGTCATCTCTCAAGACCGTCTGCTGAAAGGCTTCGTGCGCTATGTGATGACCGACGAGCTGAACAAGGATGGGAAAAGTGGATGCAGCAATCGTCCCGATGCCACCCAATGGGACTCTACCCTCGTGGCTGATGTCATCGACCACCTGGCAACCGAACTGGAGGTGAAAGCCTACAACACTCAGGGAGGCTGGATTCGCGTTTGGGTGCCTCAGGATGCCAAGACGGGTGTGTATTCAGGCACCGTCACCGTTAAGAATGGCAATGAGATTTTAGATAAACTGGTGTTGAGGGTGCATGTGAAGAATCATGTGTTGCCATCACCTGACGAATGGGCTTTCCATCTCGACCTTTGGCAGAACCCCTACGCTGTGGCTCGTTATTACCAGGTGAAGCCTTGGAGCGATGCCCACATGGAGGTCATGAAGCCCATCATGCAGCTGTATCAGCAGGCTGGTGGCAAGGTGATTACGGCTTCGTTGATGCACAAGCCCTGGAACGGACAGACGTTCGACTATTTCGAGTCGATGGTTACTTGGATCAAGAAACTCGATGGCTCGTGGGCATTCGACTTCGCTGTGTTCGACAAGTGGGTGCAGTTCATGATGGATCTGGGTGTCAAGAAAGAGATCGGGTGCTACTCGATGGTGCCTTGGGCTTTGTCGTTCCAGTATTTCGACCAGGCCACCAACTCTCTTAAGTTTGCGCATACCGAGCCGGGTGAACCTGCCTACGATGAGATGTGGACGGCCATGCTGCGTGCTTTCTCGCAGCATCTGCGTGAGAAGGGCTGGTTCAACATCACCCACATCGCGATGGATGAACGAAAGATTGATGTGATGCTCAAAACGTTGAAGGTGATTCGCAATGCCGATCCTGAGTTCAAGATATCGATGGCAGGCAGTCTGTACGATGAACTGGTGGATGAGCTCAACGACTATTGCATCACCATGAGTCAGAAGTGGGCAGAGGATATCATTGCCAAGCGTCGTCAGGAAGGCAAGGTCACCACGTTCTATACCTGTTGTGCGGAAGCCTATCCTAACACCTTTACGTTTAGTGCTCCTGCCGAAGCTGAGTGGCTGGGCTTGTATGCCATGAAGGCCAACCTGGATGGTTATCTGCGCTGGGCATTCAATAGCTGGGTATCCGAGCCATTGCTCGACAGTCGCTATATTACTTGGGCAGCTGGCGACACCTATCTGATATATCCCGGAGCCCGTACCAGCATCCGCTTCGAGCGTCTGGTGTCTGGCATTCAGGACTATGAGAAGATTCGCATTTTGCGTCAGGAACAGAAACCAGCCGCTTTGCAGCGCCTGAACAAGGCCCTCAATACCTTTGATGAAACCCAACTTCCCGCCGTCTCAGCCTCCACATCCGTTAATCGCGTAAAGGCCGAAATCGACAGGTTTTAGGTGAAGAAAGGGTAGTAGTAAAGGTTTTTATGCAAGAAAAAGAGTGCTTTGTTTAAGCGTAGATTCTTTTTACTTCTTTGCCTCAAACTTGAAGCTGTCCTGAATCTTTCCTGTCACCAGATTGTGGATGTTCACCTGCAGCTTGCCATCTGCTACCTTGCCCTCGATGACCGTTGGGAAACGGTCGGGAGCTTCCTTGCGGTTTTCGCCACTGCCCGTAAATCCCATTTCAGGACCGCCTCCTATGATCTGAGCCCAGCAACGGGTGGGGGTAGGGGCATAATACTGGTAGCGATGCTGGTGTGCCGTGATGATGAGCTGGCATCCAGCCTGTTCCAACAGAGGTGTCCATAGACGGGCACAGGTGCGTTGCCACATGGCAAAGTCGGTGTTGTACTGTGGGTCTTTGTCTGCAGGTGCCACATCCCCCGGATTGCTGCGTGGATTG
Source organism: uncultured Bacteroidales bacterium (assembly GCA_902783615.1). Lineage (GTDB taxonomy): Bacteria > Bacteroidota > Bacteroidia > Bacteroidales > Bacteroidaceae > Bacteroides. The sequence continues at coordinate 12,149 of CACZRQ010000193.1, forward strand.
TCATCCAGCAGCGGGATGTGACAGAAGGCCACTAAGAAAGGCGCGTTGGCTATCTCTGGCCTGGAGAGGGCATCGCTCAGCCAATGGACCTGTGCCTTGCGATAGGGGTCACTGGTGAACAATCCCGCAAACAGCGGATTCGTGTCGAGCTTGTCTTCGGCAGTGTCCAGACCTATCATCGCCACATCGCCCATGCGGACGGCGAAGTTGCGGCCTAAGTCCCAGTCGCGCGACTGCCTTTCCTCTGGTTGCCTGTACATCCAAACCTGCTCCAAGTGTCGGTTGGCCATGCCTCGGCTATCGTGATTGCCCGGGCAGAACAGATAGGGCATCGATGCAGCATAGTCACTGCGCTCAATCTCCGGCTTGAGGAAGATGCGCATCTGTGCCTCGATGGTTTCTTCCACGTTGCTGGCATCACCGTTCCAAACCACGCATGAGGGCAACAACTCGGCTATCTTGTTGATGGCCAGCCCAAACGGTTCCCATCGCACATGCGTGTCGTTGATCACGCAGAAATGCGCCTGGCTCCCTTCACCCGCAGTAGTGAAATGATAAATGTGGTCATCCTCTTCGTTGCCCAGCACCTTCATGCTGTAGCCACCCTTGTATTCAATGCGGTCGGCACCTATTCTATAATAATAGGTAGTGTTGGGCTTCAGCCCCGTCAGACGTATCTGTTGCACATGGTCGGTGATGTCGGTGGTACGGAATCCACCGCACAGCACCTTTCGGGCATCGCTCAAGTCAGGTTTCTCTCCTACCCAGGCATAGCCGTTGGCAAGGTCGCCCACGGCAAAGGCAATGCCCATCGAAGTAGCTGCATAGTTCTGCAGCATGGGAGCAGATGTGATGAGTTTACCGTTATGGTCAGCCGTTTGATTCTTTGATGTTTCGTTTGCTTTTGCCACGTTCCCCATACCGGTAGCCATAGCCAGTAAGGTGGAACTCTTAATAAAATCTCTGCGTTTCATGGTTTAAAGGTTTTCAGTTGTTTTCTGCAAAGATAAGCATTGTTTTCCACACAAAAGCAAGTTTTTTTGAAAAAAAGTGCAAGAAAGTTTGCACGGTTGAAAAAAACGTTGTACCTTTGCATCGCTTTTCAAAAAAAGCCTTCGGGGTGTAGCGCAGTCCGGTTAGCGCACCTGCTTTGGGAGCAGGGGGTCCCAAGTTCGAATCTTGGTACCCCGACTAGGAATGGATTAAGGTTGATAAATAAA
>CACZRQ010000194.1 GCA_902783615.1 uncultured Bacteroidales bacterium
CTGGTCATCATCAAGGCTTTCGAAGTTAAGAAAGAGTTGGTGGACATCAAGGCTGCAGGCACCGCCATGCGCTTTCTTACAGCCTATTACAGCACTGTGCCCGAGTCGCACATCCTGACGGGCACCGACCGCATGAAGCAACGCCCCATCAGCATCTTGGTCGATGCCTTGCGTGCATTAGGAGCTCAAATCGAGTATGTTGCCCAGAATGGCTTCCCTCCCCTCCGAATCTCTGGTCGCCAGCTGCATAGTGCAGCGCTTACCCTGCCAGGAAATGTGAGTTCGCAATACATCTCTGCTTTGCTGATGATTGGAGCTACCCTGCCCCAAGGACTGACGCTCAAACTGATGGGAAACATCACCTCATTGCCCTACATCGACATGACCTTGCAGTTGATGCACGATTTTGGAGCCAAAGCCAACAGAGACAACGCTTCAAACCCCATGACGATTAGTGTAGAGCCTGGTGGTTATCAAGACATTCCTTACATCATTGAAAACGACTGGAGCGCAGCGTCTTATTGGTATGAGATGGTGGCTCTTTCGCAAGATGGACAGGCTTCCATCACCCTGCCACACCTAAAACGGATCAGTTCGCAAGGCGATTGTCTGGTGGCGGAACTGTTCAAGCAGCTAGGCGTGCAAACTGAGTTTACGGCAAAGGGCATCCGCATTTTCAGAGAAGGGGAAGTTTGTCAACGCTTCGACTACAACTTTGTAGAGATACCCGACTTGGCACAGACTTTCACCGTCACCTGTTGTTTATTGGGTATTCCATTCAGATTCACGGGCTTACACACTTTGCGCATCAAGGAAACCGATCGCATCAGTGCGCTCATCAACGAACTGCACAAATTAGGCTATGTGCTGCATGCCGAAGGCGATGATGTCCTGCAATGGGATGGTGAAAAATGCCAGCCTGAACCAGAGCCTATCATCACCACCTACGATGATCATCGCATGGCGATGGCCTTCGCGCCAGCTTCTCTCCGCCTCCCCCTCATCAAGATTGAACACCCCGAGGTAGTAACCAAATCCTACCCCCACTTTTGGGAAGATTTAGCCTCAGCTAAATTTATGATTGACGATTAAACAAGGTTTGCTAACCAATTCCAAGCCCAGACAGCTAACTTGATTAAGAGCCAGATAATCAGGCAAAGCACAACAATCATGGCTGCCATCCACCATGCCCGCCTATCCACACGCTTGATCATCTCCTTATCCCCCTCCACATAACCCATAATCAGCTTGTAGTTCTTGATATAACTATGATTGAAGAAATCGAGGATATCGCCAATCCAGAACGGAATCACACCCATGGCGAAGTCAATCAGCATATTGCAGAGCAAGGCCAACGTCAACGGGATGGATTTCAACTTGAAGATGCTAAAATACAGATAAGGCAATGTAAGAAAAGACGATAAAGCATCGCCCACCGTTGGCACCAAGCCCAACAGCGGATCCACATAATAGTTGTCCATCACCTTCGCAATGGTCTCTATCAGCTTGTACGACTTCAACTCCTTTACGTCCTTTTTCATACTAAAATGTTAATACTCCCTTCTTAGTTAATCGGTGCATAGCAGCGTCTTCTAAGACTCTCCCCCTTAGATAGGGGGAGTACCCTCCGCAGGAGGGGGAGGGAGTATGTTGTACCCTACTGCAACTTCCTAATCACCTGCATCAGCTGCTCACCCAGCCCAATGGTATAACCCTGCGACACAAACACCACACGGTTAAAACTATCGGCAACGATAAACAACGGCAACTGACTCTCGTTATCCAGCTTCATCCCCTCAACGATCTGACGCTGAATGGCATGCTCAATATCCACACCATACGACACCGTTAAAGGCAACTCACCAAATTCCTTGACATTGAACCTGCCTTGCTGAGCCTCATCAGGGAACAGCAGCACCATCGCCCTACCCCAAGCCTCAAAATCAGCCTTCAACTTGGCAATATCCCGCAAGGCATGATTCGTTGGTTCCTGCCCAACGCCCAGCACACCTACTATATAATACCCGCGCCCCGCAGTAGAGAGCACAGAAGCCTCAGCCCCATCCTTCAAGTAACGGGTCTCCGAGTCGAACGAGCCAATCACCTCAATATCTTGTCCTTGCGGCTCACGCAGATGCAAATCCAAGGTGGTTGTCATCCCCTCCACCACATCAAAGCGTTGCACAGCAGCCAGCACCTTGCCACTGGCCATGCGCCTACCGCAGGTCAGCAGATAGGAACCAACATCGAGCGAGGTGCCTTGCTTGAACACATTGGCCCAACTCACGCCACCCCCCATATCCACCTGTCCTTCATCGAAATTCAGCAAACTCACCGTTCCATCATCCAAGATGCGACTGATTGTGAAATGACTGTAATACGCAGGATTAGCCAGCGAAATGGTGGGTTGATAGTTCAACACCAACTTGCCCGTAGGAGCCGCCTTCTGTTCAGCTTCTCCAAAGTTCACGTCCGTCCACTTGCCATCCCTGCCTCGATACTGCACCTTGCCTGTCACCCCATCCTTGCGTGCCTCGATGCCCAAGCTCCATGCCACATTCACGAAGAAGATATCCCTGGAACGAGGGTCAGCCACCCGAGATTTCCACACGCCAGGCGATGACATGGCGATACGTCTTGCGTATGGCCCATCTACAA
>CACZRQ010000195.1 GCA_902783615.1 uncultured Bacteroidales bacterium
ACTATTTATTAATTCTGCTGCAAAAGTAGAATGATTTGTTCAATCAGGAAAATCCATTCAGCGAATGCCCCATTTCCTTCAGTCAATCGTCAATGGTCAATGGTCAATTGTCACTTCTTGGAGCAGCGAGCGCAGAGCCAAGCTTGCTTGAGCTATGCCGAGTCGTGACAAGATTGGAGCGAAGCTCAATCGTCAATTCTTAATTGTCAATCTCACCCAAAGCCATCGAGGAATGAGATGCCAGAAAAAGACGAGGATGCGGTAGCGCCAGTCGATGATCTGCACACTCTTCTTGCGATAGATGGCCTTGACAATCTGACGGGAAACGAATTCCTTATCCATTAACAAAGGATAGTTCTTGCCATCGTTCAGGAGGTCGGTTTTAACGAATCCCGGACGGATGTCTGTGAAACTGATGTCGAGATGCCTCATGTGGGCAAGTTGCTGTAACGCTTCGATATACGTGTTCTGGAAAGCTTTCGTGGCAGAGTAGGAGGGAGCCATGCCCAAGCCTTTCACACCTGCGATGGAACTGATGACGGCAATCTGTCCCTTTCCTCCATGGGTGGCGAACCAATTGAAAGCAGTATCCACCATGCGGGTGAACCCCATGCCATTGGTGGCCACTGTGCGAAGCTCAATCTCACTTTCCAGGTTGGGATTCTGTTTGCCGATGCCTGAAGCCAGAAAGAACAGATCCATACCTCCATTGCTGGCTATCAGCTGCTCCAGTCGTTGTGGCGCGTCATCCGACATCACATCGATGGCTGCCGTTACCACCTGTTGAGGGCTCAAAGTCTGCAATTCTTGCAAGGCATCAATCCTTCTGGCACCTATGCCTATCTGCCATCCGTCGGCCAACAACAGTTGGCTCACTTCCTTTCCCATGCCAGATGAGGCTCCAATAATGATAGCTCTTTTCATTACTTTCTTTAATTTTGTGACAAATATACTGAATAATTATTACCTTTGCACCGAAATAAAGCATGTTTAACTAAAAATAATATCGCAAATGAAAGTAATGAAGAGTTTGTTTTTTGCTGCTGGTGTGATGGCACTGGCAAGCTGTACCGCCCAGGAGCGTGTTTCTACCGCTGATGAACCGGCTGATCCATCGGCCATTGTTTTGGAAAATATCATGACTCGCGTCAGCGTTCGCCAGTTTACGGCAGAACCCATTGCCAAGACTGATTTACAGATTATTATGAAGGCGGGCTTGCAGGCACCCAGTGCCATGAATAAGCAGGATTGGCAGTTGCGTATCGTTTCAAATCAAGAAATGTTGAATACCCTTACTGGCTATATGCTGAATACTGAGATGGGTGGCATGATGAAAGAACGCATGGGTGATAAGAATGCATTTAACAATGCTGCTGCTGTGGCCTTCATCGCCGCTGAGACGGGTGATGACGCAACCCGTTGGTCACAGATTGACACTGCTTTAATGAGTGAGAACATCCTGCTTGCCGCTCATGCATTGGGCTTGGGTGCTACTTATCAGGCTGCTCCTGCCGCTATGATTAACCAAAGCAAGGAGGCGAAAGAGTATCTGAAAACCGCGTTCGGTTTCCCTGAAAATGTCGAACTGGTCAATATCATCATCATGGGTCATCCGGCTGAGACACCAGCTGTGAAGGACCGCGACCAGAGCAAGGGGCGCATTATTGAATAAGAAAAAAATGGTGGTCGGATTCCAATAACCGACCACCATTTTTTTTATATAATACACAAATACATCATTTTTTTTTAATAATTATTTGCAAGTTTCACGCTTTTGTTAAATTATGTTAAACCATTTGGAGGTATCAAAAACTTTTTGTTATCTTTGCGATATCAAAATGATATCAATTATTAAAACTTTAATATTATGGCAACAAATGAATTTAACTATCAAGGAACAACGTTGAACGGCTTCGGAATGCTGTTCTTCAATCTCTTACTTACGATTGGTGGCATCGCTGCTATCATTCTGTTCATCATCTATGGCAACTGGTGGCTCATCGTAGCTGGTCCGTTGGCATTGCTGGTATCGTTCTTCCTCTGGGCAGGTTTCATTATGCTCGAGCCTAACGAGGCGCGCGTACTTACCTTCTTCGGTAAATATCGCGGCACCTTCACCAAAACGGGCTACTACTGGATCAATCCCTTCATGAGCACCAAGAAGCTTTCACTACGTGCACGTAACCTTGACGCTCAACCCATCAAGGTGAACGATAAGACGGGTAATCCTATTATGATTGGTCTCGTGTTGGTATGGAAGCTGAAAGACACTTACAAGGCTATGTTTGAAATCGATGCACAGACCATGGCGCAGGGTAACATCAAGGCTGACCAGATTACGGCTGGTGTATCAGGCATCATGAAGGCTCTTGAGCAGTTTGTTCAGGTGCAGAGTGATGCAGCCCTCCGTCAAGTGGCTGGTCAATATGCTTATGACGATACCGACGATAAGAGCAACGACCTCACCCTACGTGGCGGTGGCGAGGAAATCAATCAGCAGTTGGAAGACAAGCTGAACGAGCGCTTGGCATTGGCAGGTATTGAAGTGGTGGAAGCCCGCATCAACTACCTGGCTTATGCTCCTGAAATCGCCGCTGTGATGCTGCGTCGCCAGCAGGCTGCTGCCATCATCACTGCCCGCGAGAAGATAGTAGAAGGTGCTGTATCGATGGTGAAGATGGCACTCGACAAACTCTCTGCAGAAGATGTGGTTGAGTTAGACGATGAGAAGAAGGCCGCTATGGTGAGCAACCTCATGGTTGTGCTCTGCGGCGACGATGCTGCACAGCCCGTAGTCAATACAGGCACACTGAATCATTAATCCATTAATCGACTCTTAGCATGTCAAAGAAGGAAAATGTGACCAAAAGCTTTGTGCTGCGTGTCGATGCAGTAACCATGAATGCTATCGAGGCTTGGGCGGCCGATGAGTTCCGCTCAACCAACGGTCAGCTGCAATGGATTATCAACGAGGCATTGCGCAAAAGCGGAAGGCTGAAAAAAGTGAATGACAATGAACTGGAAAAAACTGTTTAACGAGAAAAGGCCCAATAAGGTCTATAACGTGCGACTGCCAGTAACCTGGACCGATCGCATCATGGAGTTCATCGCTTTGGCGTTGCTACTCGCCATGTGGGTGGTAGCTGCTGTGTTGTGGCGCGAGGTGGTTGGTGACCAATTGCCCACTCATTGGGACTTGCAGGGAAAGGTTGACCACCTGTCAGGTCCTGCTGCTCTGCTGGTTATCACGGCTTTCTGGACTGTTGTGATGCTGCTCACTGGCTTCTCAGCCTATCGACCCCGACTGATGAACCCACCAACGGCCATCACAAAGGTAAAACAGTTGAAGTTGTTGGTAACGCAAACGCGTGTGATGAACATTATTCTGGGCATCATGGGTATCTGCATCCTGCTGGCTATGTTGAACGATACCCCTGTCTTGGTGATTATCCCTGCCATCCTGCTGGGAATTGAAGTCATGGTTTTTAGTGTTTTGATCAGAAGAGCAGGGAAGTGAAAAAATGATCCCCGTCCTTTCGGGCGGGGATCTGGAAAAACGTTATGAGGTGAGGATTAATCCATCACTTTCACCTTGATGTTGCGGAACCATACATCGTCGCCATGATCCTGGAAACCGATGAAACCCTCGTGGTTGTCACCACCCAGGTTGTTCAGCAAGCTGAATGCCAGAGGCCATGCCTCTTCGCTGA
>CACZRQ010000196.1 GCA_902783615.1 uncultured Bacteroidales bacterium
CCTGCGGCACCACCTTGTTGAAGTTCATCGCCTTCTGGAGATACGACAAGATACGGTTCGTCTCCTCACTCTGGGCATGGAGCGAGGTGGTGACAAGGATAAGGAGCAATATGTGGAGAAGTCGTTTCATTTTCTAAAGTTTGTTGGCAGCATAGAACTTCTCAGCCCTGCGCTGCCATGATGCATTTTTTTCTTCTTTCTGAATCTTTTATTAATTCAACTATTTGTTAGCCTCGTTTTGCTTTTCTTCCATTCTATTCAGTTGCATCAAGTGCTGAACTATTGCTTTCATCCTGCCCTCGAGGATAGAGGTTGGAATGATCTCTTCCAAATCCTCGACAGGCAGCGCATGATACTGAATGAAGCACACGGCACAACCTTCGTCGTTGGCATGTTCCTCGAGGTAGTTCTTGAGGATGGAGTCAGTCTCCTCTGCGGTGTGGTACTTCCTCGCATTCTCTATAAGGTCATCAGTGTCCGCCCAGTCCTTGTAGAACTTGGAGCCATTCAGGTAGAAGCCACCATTCATCACTTTCACATCCACATGTTCGCCTGGCACAAATGGGAGACGCACGCAATGGGTGCAGACAGAGCCGTCAGGGAAGGTGGCGAAGAGGTCTGCCAGATAGGGCTTGTCAATATAGGTGGAGAAGGAACACGTCCTGTCTTTTACAGGAATGTCGTCAATCTGACTTCTGGAATGCCCATTGTTTCTGTCGTACAAGCAAACCAGATAGCCAGAGTCGCCAATGCCTTGAGAGACATTGACGTTCATGTCGAAATTCGGTTTCTGCTTCTTCACCTTCGCTGCCTTATGAATGTCCCTCATTACTTCAAAATCGAGGAATTCTTTACCTTCCCAATTATACTTTCGCGCATTATGGAAAGAGAAAGACTTGGTTCCCTTGGGCATCGGCTCAAAGGCATAATAGCCACCAAAGATGTGGATGTCTGGACTGTTGTTCTCATCTACCTGTCCCATCAAGGCACGCTTCAACTTGTAGGTGTTGCCATCCTCGTCTTGAAGGTATGATTCCTTACCGATGTTCATGTTGTCCAGATGATCTATGTGCAAAATCTGAAGCACAGTTTCCTCGTCATTGAAGATGACATCTTTCACGATCCAATAGAAAGGGCTTTTGTCTTCATCTTGCGTGACATTTTTCCACGACTCTCCTTTCACCTTGGGAAGATGGGGAGATTGCCAATTGGTCTCCTTTCTGATTGCCTCAACGGCACGATTGATTTTCATCCTGTAACTATAGGGGCGATCAAAGCCGTAAACACCTTTGTGCACCATCAATTTCACAGTCTCCCCAGGTACGAAGAAAAGGTCTATCCATGTGGAGCACAGTTCGCCACCTGAAGAGATGCCACGGATACGCCCTGCTGTCATCTTGTCCAGTGGAATGGAATAGGTGAACCGCTTGGTCACTACAGAAACAGTAGCGACAGGCTTGCTACTCTCATCAATCTTGAAATACTCGTCAGCCAAATAGATGTTATAGCACGAGTCCGTGACGTCCCCAACCACATAGCCGTCAATCGTAAACACTTGTTTCTCTTGTGCCTGCATCGCAAGCACATTCAGACATAATGCCATCAATAAAAAATGTAATTTCTTCATATCGTTGTGGTTTTAGTGATTCTTTTCATCTATATATTCCCACATTTTTGAGAAATGTATAATCATCCGAGTGATTTTTTCACCCAAATATGATTTTTAAACATTTCGGGGGCAAAGTTACAAGTTTTTCATGAAAAGACAATGGTTGAGGTGTGGAAAAGTTTTTGAGGGGTATATCACGCTTCAAGTCGTTGAAAGAAAGTTATTTAGACACACCAATGTTACATGAGTGCAAGGAATGGATGTGGAAAAGTTCAGTGCTCAAATGTTAAAAATGGGAGGGAACGCCACAAATTACCCCCAAAAACCACACCAATGACCGTTATTACGATACACGGCACAGGGTAATTTGCTCGCAGGGTGAAAGGTAATGTGACGTTACCATAAGACCCAGCATTTGGTATGAGTAAGACCATGAGGTATTTGGCTTTGGCACTAAAATCAATTTAGCGTTGGCACTCGATTCAATTTAGCGTTGGCACTAAAAGTGATTTAGCCTTGGCACTCAAATGAGTGAGAACGCTAAATTGAATCGAGTGCCA
>CACZRQ010000197.1 GCA_902783615.1 uncultured Bacteroidales bacterium
ACAGGCAGGTTATCTACCGACACCAAACCACCACTCACACTCTTGCTCTTCACCACCCCATGCTCTACCACACACCTGATAGATACATCAGCCACCATGTGGGCAGCATTGGCAGGGTTCACAATCAGCACCTCTTCACCTCTCACGTTGGTCACCGTTTCAGAAGCCCTGCTATGGTCGTGACCAAACAGAATCACATCGAAGCCAGGCACACGTTCTGCCACCTCCTTGGTAGCATGTTCGCGATACAGGCCACTCAACCATTCGGCATCCTTGCCCGTGTGGAACAAGCCAATCACCACATCGGCCTTCTCCTGCTCTTTCAGGATGGGCATATATTTGCGAGCCGTCTCCTCCATATCGTCGAATCGCAAGCCCTCCCACAAGTTCTCCGAGAGCCAGGCAGGAATGCCAGGCGTAATCATGCCCAACACGGCGATGCGGATGCTCCCGCGTTCAATAATGATGTATGGCTTGAAATGAGGCTGCCCCGTAGCCGTCTCAATGATGTTGGCACCCAAGATGGGGAAGTCGCAATCAGCAGCCCAGCGATCGAACACAGGGCGGCTCACCTCCACATCGTGATTACCCATATTGCCGGCATCATAACCCATGAAACTCAGCATCTCAGCAGCAATGTGACGCGATTTCGTGTCGATGTAATTATAGTAATAGGCAGAAGGCTGACCTTGCAGGATATCGCCGTTGTCGAACAGCAGCAGGTTGTCGCCATACTGCTTGCGAAGTCCTTCCACGTAGGTATGCACTCGAGCCAGACTTCCCTTCACATCCCTTCGATTGATGAAATCGTAGGGATAGAAGCTACCATGCACATCGCTGGTCTCAACAATCTTCAGCTCCACCAATTGCTGTTCCTGTGCTCTCATCGTTCCTGCACTCATCAGCATCGCCATCAACCCTAACAACACTGTTTTCTTCATATTTCTTCCCTTTCTCAAAATAATAGATTATCAATCCTATTGCAATGACCATCAGGATGGTACAAGGCAGTGAAGCCTCGAAGCCAAAGTCGCCACCATTCATCAGCGTATTGTCGGATATACTCAGTGTCAGCAAAGTGTTCTTACCTCCTGTGCCACTCACCTCATAGCCCAGAATCGGACCTTGGATGAAATTCCAGAACAGGTGTAAGCTGATGGAGAACCACAGGTTACGCGTATAGATGTAGGCTACACCCAACAGCACACCAGCCAACGTGAGGTTGAACATAGCAAAGTTGGTAATGCCTGGATTGCCCAAGTGCAGACAAGCGAAGATGATGGACGAAAGCAGCAACGCCAAAAACTTGTTCATTCCTGTATCCAGCATGTGCCCCAGCACGAAACCTCGCATCATCGACTCCTCAGCCAATGCCACCAGTATGTACAACAGGAACTGTAAAATCAGCATGGATGGGTCGAAATGCACGCCTTCAACACTGATCCATCCTGCTATCAGCGATACGACAAAGCCAATGGCATAGATGGCTGCAGCCACTCCAAAGCCATAGAGTATATCCTTGCCCCTGCCTTGGATGCCAAAACCCATATTCTCCACAAACGGCAACTCATCCCAATAATGGATGATGAGCCAGGCAGCCAGCATCACAGCCACCCATTGCACACCTTCCACCAACAGGACAGCCCATTTTTCCGGATTCTCCACATCTACTATTCCGGAAAAAGCCAATGGAATGGTCAATATGACCATAAAGAAGCCCGCTGTCATCGCGAATACGATGAGCTTGGCCAATAAAATAAGGTATTTCTTCATATTCTTTCGTTTAATTTTGGGTACAAAGATAATAAATCTTTAACTTTGCACCTAAATTCGTAAAACAAAAATATATGGTATCGTTTTTTATTGCCTTAGTGGCATTATTGATCGGCTATCTGGTGTATGGCAAGTTCGTGGAAAAGCAGTTTGCGCCCGACAATCGTCCTACTCCAGCCTTTTCCCAAACTGACGGAGTTGACTACATTCCTCTGCCAAACTGGAAAGTTTTCATGATTCAGTTTCTCAACATCGCCGGCACAGGTCCTATCTTTGGTGCCATCATGGGTGCCCAGTTCGGTCCTTCATCCTATTTGTGGATTGTATTCGGCTGCATCTTCGCCGGAGCCGTGCACGACTATCTCTGCGGAATGCTTTCCGTACGTCATTACGGTGAGGGAGTGCCTGAATTAGTGGGCCTTTACTTAGGAGATACTGCGAAGAAGATCATGCTGGTATTCTCGGTATTCCTGCTGCTCATGGTGGGTACCGTTTTCGTATATAGTCCTGCCATCATCTTAGGCGACAAGATGGGTGGCGACAATAACATGGTGATGATCTGGTGTCTCCTCATCTTCTTCTATTACATCATCGCCACGATGTTGCCCATCGACAAGATTATCGGGCGCATCTATCCACTGTTTGCTTTTTCACTGATGTTCATGGCTGTTGCCCTGTGCATTGTGCTGATTAAGGATATGCCTGACATTCCTGAGGTCTGGGACGGACTCGACAACATGAAGCCATCTGCTGGCCCTATCTTCCCCTGCCTGTTCATCACCATCGCCTGCGGTGCCCTAAGCGGTTTCCATGCCACACAGAGTCCGCTGATGGCTCGCTGCATGAAGTATGAGAAGGAAGGACGACCCATTTTCTATGGAGCCATGATTGCCGAGGGTGTGGTGGCACTCATCTGGGCTGCTGTTTCATCCTATTTCTTCTATGGTGGTGCGGGAGAAGCCTTGGGTGCTTCACTCAAATCAAGTGCACCTCAGGTAGTAACGTTGGTTTCCGAAGGTTGGTTAGGCACCTTAGGTGGCGTCCTCGCCCTTATGGGTGTGGTAGCAGCTCCCATCACCAGCGGAGATACGGCTTTCCGAAGTGCACGACTCATCATCTCCGAGTTCGTTCACTTGAACCAGAAGAAGATTGTGAACCGCTTCATCATCTGCATTCCCTTGTTCCTGATTGCTCTCGGACTCCTTTGGTTCAACATTGCCGACGAAAATGGCTTCAATGTGATTTGGAACTACTTCGGATGGGCCAACCAATCGCTGGCAACCATCGTTTTGTGGACTGAAACCGTTTATTTAGTAAAACAACGCAAGATTTTCTATATCACGCTGATACCAGCTATGTTCATGACAGCTGTAACGGTATCGTTCCTCATTCTGTCGCCCATTGCTTTTGGTCTGGACAAAACCATTGCCTACATCTTCGGACTTGCAGCAGTGCTCATTGCCACAGGTTGGTTCTGTCACTGGTATCGCAAGAATAGCTGACAGTGTGGCATATAATCAGGGATTGGCAAACTATTTGCAGCACGTTTTACAAAACTGAACAATTATGAAAAAGAAAACTAACCTTAAACAGTTTAATAAGAAAAGAAACAATATGGACACTCAAGAGAAGAAAAATGAGGAGATGAAGGCAGCCGCTGAAGAGGCAGCTGAACAGACGAAGGAAGAAGCTTCCAACGAAGCCGCTGAAGAAGCTGCTCCCGATGCAGAACAGCAAGAGCCAGAGCAGACTCCCGAAGAAAAGCTGCAGGCACAAGTAGATAGCCTGACCCAAGAACTGGACGATTTCAAGGACAAATACCTGCGCCTCTCGGCAGAATTCGACAACTACCGTAAGCGTACCCTGAAGGAGAAAGCCGAGCTGATTCTGAATGGTGGTGAGAAGACCATCACAACCATCCTGCCAGTAATCGACGACTTCGAACGTGCGATGGCTACCATGCAAAAAGCGACCGATGTGGATGCTGTGAAAGAGGGTGTTGCCTTGATCTACAACAAATTCATGCAGATTCTCGGTCAAAATGGCGTAAAAACCATCGAGACGAAAGAGAAAGAGCTGGATACCGACTTCCACGATGCCATTGCCATGATCGATGCTCCTACTCCAGAGCTGAAAGGCAAGATCCTGGATTGCGTGGAAACTGGCTATATGTTGAACGACAAAGTGATACGCCACGCCAAAGTGGTGGTAGGCAAATAAATGACAAGATTGTATGGAAGAAAAAAGTTACTACGAGATATTAGGTGTAGAGAAGAACGCCACGGCCGATGAGATCAAGAAGGCATACAAGAAAAAGGCCATACAGTATCATCCCGACCGTAACCCCGGCAACAAAGAGGCTGAGGAGAAGTTCAAGGAAGCCGCAGAAGCCTATAGCGTTCTCTCCGACCCCGACAAACGTCAACGTTACGACCAGTTCGGCAAGGCAGGCGTCAGCGGAGCCGCTGGCAATGGTGGCCCATTCGGAGGCGGATTCGGAGGCGGTATGTCCATGGATGATATCTTCAGCATGTTTGGTGATATCTTCGGTGGACGTGGCGGTTTCGGAGGCTTCAGTGGATTCGGAGGCGGCGGTGGTGGAGGCAGCCAGCAACGCCGTTTCAGGGGTTCCGACCTGCGAGTACGCGTGAAGCTGAACCTGAAAGAGATATCCACTGGTGTGGAGAAGAAGTTCAAGCTCAAGAAATATGTGGCTTGTCCTCATTGTCACGGCTCAGGTGCCGAGGGCAACAGCGGCACAGAGACCTGTCCTACCTGTAAGGGTCGTGGAACTGTAATCCGTACCCAGCAAACCATCTTGGGTACCATGCAGACACAAACCACCTGTCCCACCTGCGGTGGTGAAGGTCATGTCATCAAGAACAAGTGTACGCACTGTGGTGGCGACGGCATCGTGATGGGTGAGGAAACGGTAAGTGTAAAGATTCCAGCTGGTGTAGCAGAGGGCATGCAGCTCTCTATGACAGGCAAGGGTAACGCTGGCAAGCACAATGGCATCCCAGGCGACCTGCTTATCGTGGTTGAGGAAGAAAAGGACAAGGAGCTTATCCGTGATGAGAACGACTTGGTTTACAACCTATTGTTAAGTGTTCCAATGGCTGCTTTAGGAGGTACAGTAGAGATTCCTACGGTTGATAATAAGGTAAAGGTGAAAATCGATCCAGGCACACAGCCCGGCAAGGTGCTTCGCCTGCGAGGCAAGGGCTTGCCCGATGTGAACGGCTATGGCACAGGCGATTTATTAGTGAACGTCAGCGTCTATATCCCAGAAACGTTAAGCCGTGATGAGAAGAAAGCTCTCGAGCAGATGCAAGACAGCGACAACTTCCGCCCGTCCGGCTCTGTCAAAGAAAAGATCTTCAAGAAGTTCAAGAGCATGTTTGATTAAATGACAAAAAAAGGCTGAGTAATCTCAGCCTTTTTTTATTGGTTAGCTGCATTGATGGCAGCCCTTTCTTTCGCGGCAATGTTCTGCTGCAGCCTTTGCTGCTCTTCAATCAGTTTCATGTTCTCCTGCGCCTTAGCGATAAACTCCTGCACCATCGGGTGCTGCTTGAACATCGCAGGAGCACTCCGCATGATATCCTCCACCTGATCGGTCATCATCGGATAAGGCATTGAGCTGCACATCATCATAAACACACTGGGCCCCAACACATTGTTGTAATTATCCTTGATAAAGGAAATGATGAAATCGTTCATTTTACGCGACAAATCCTCACTCTCGCGTTGTATCTGCGCATGCACCTCATCGATATTGGCACCATTCAACACCAACTGTGCCTCACGATGGTCCAGGTTATCCATCTGCTGTACTAAATCATTTCTGCGATCGAAGAAGTTATAGAGCGCATTGTTCAAAGGCGTGCCCGAAGCTCGTGTCTCACCTGTGGTGATTGATACTTGGATGAAGCCATTCTCCAAAATCAGGGGCATGATGCTCTCATCGTCCATGTAAAGCGAAACCATGATGGTGGAATCCGACACCCCCTCCATCGAGAACAATCCATGCTCTACCGAGGCAGAATCCACAGGCGTCCAGCCGCTCTCCGACAACGTCTTGAGATACAGCTTCTTGCCATCAAGACTATTGATGTCCGATTTCCCGGTAATCTGATAGGCACTGCTGCACGAGGTGAAAGCAGCTACCATAAAAGCCCCTAAAAATAACTGACTTATCGTCTTTTGTATCATAACAAATGATGTTTATGTTGATGTCGGGGGCAAATATATTGTTTTATTCAATATAAAGCACTATCTTTGCTGAAATTTTAAACATCTTTAGAATATGAAAGTCAAAGTCTTAATTATTGTAGCATTTACAACCCTCCTTTCGGTGGGGTCAAAAGCCGATGAAGGCATGTGGCTGTTGCAGCTCATGCAGCAGCAGAACAGCATTGATATGATGAAGAAACAGGGGTTGAAACTGGAAGCCTCTGACATTTACAACCCCGATGGTGTATCGCTAAAAGATGCGGTTGGCATCTTTGGTGGTGGTTGCACGGGCGAGATCATCTCACCCAACGGACTGGTGCTGACTAACCATCACTGCGGCTTTGGTGCCATCCAGAGCCACAGCTCAGTGGAGCACGACTACCTGACGGATGGTTTCTGGGCAGAAAAGTTGGAGGATGAATTACCCAACCAGCGCCTGTCGTTCCGTTTCGTGCATCGCATCGTGGACATCACCGACTTGGTGAACGAGCAGATCAAGAGTGGTGTGGTTACGGAAATCAACTCAATGACACGTTCTTACCTGAACAATCTGGCGATGGAGGAGTTGGCAAAGAGCGACCTCAACGGTAAGCCCGGCATCGTAGCACAGGCACTGCCTTACTATGCAGGCAACAAGTTCTACCTTATCTATTATAAGGTTTATACCGACGTGCGCATGGTGGCTGCCCCACCCCAAAGTATTGGTAAATTTGGTGGTGAGACCGACAACTGGATGTGGCCCCGTCACACCTGCGACTTCTCCGTATTCCGCATCTATGCTGACCAGAATGGTGAGCCAGCCGACTACTCACCCAACAACGTACCTCTGAAAACCCCGAAATACCTGAAGATCTCCATCAAGGGGCTGAATGAGGGTGACTATGCCATGATCTTGGGCTTCCCGGGCAGTACCAGCCGTTACCTCACTGAGTCGGAGGTTACCGAGCGTATGTACACCACCAACCAATCTCGCATCGACATGCGTACCATCCGTTTGGATGTGCTGCGTGAGGCAATGGCCAAAAGCGACAAGACCCGCATCCAGTATGCCAGCAAGTTTGCCAGCAGCAGCAACTATTGGAAGAATTCCATCGGTATGAACCAGGCAATCGTTGACAATAAAGTACTGGAAACCAAGGCTGAAGTGGAAAAGCGATTCAAGGCTTTTGCACAGGGCAAGCCTGAGTATGAAGGTGTGGTGGATAAAATCAACGACATCATTGAGAAGTCCATCCCCTCATCACGTTGGGTGGACTATTTGACCGAGTTCTACAGTGCTACAGAATTCGACACTTCTTCTGAGTTGATGGATAAGATGAAGGAAGCTATCCAGAAGAAAGACAATGCTGCCCTCGAGGAAAGCAAGGAGCAGCTGCGTAAGTTGTATGACCGCATCCACAACAAGGACTACGACCATGAGGTGGATCGCCAAGTGGCGAAAGCTATGATTCCTGGTTTGGCAAAAGCACTCAGCAACAACGAGTTGCCAAGCTTCTACCAGACCATCAAGCGCGATTTCAAGGGTAATACGGATGCGTATGTTGATAATATCTACGACAATTCCATTCTCTCCAATGAGAACAACCTGAACAAGT
>CACZRQ010000198.1 GCA_902783615.1 uncultured Bacteroidales bacterium
CATTTTCGACCCTGTCATCATGGGGCCGTGCCACGACAACTTTGTCTTCTATGGATTCCTGCGAAAGATAGGTGAGGTGTTCAACCTGACGGGCGACTTCTTTACCCAGCGGTTTGATATCAAACTGCAGAACATCAACTTAGCGGCACCTTTCTTTGTGCATCTCACCACATCATTCGTGCTCTCCATCATCATCTTGGTTCCCTACATCTTCTGGGAAATCTGGCTGTTCATCCGTCCGGCTCTCTATCCCAACGAGGCTGCTGGCGTGCGTAAGGCACTGCTGCTGGGCAACGTCATGTTCTATGTGGGTATGGCTGTGGGCTATTTCATGGTCTATCCGCTGGCATTGCGCTTCTTAGCCACCTACGATTTGAGTGATAACATCGATACGCTCATCTCGCTCAACTCCTACATCGACAATTTCATGATGCTCACCTTGGCTATGGGTATCGCCTTCGAGATGCCTTTGGTCACTTGGCTGCTCTCGCTCTTCGGACTGCTCACCCGCAGCACCTTGCGTGAGTATCGCCGTCATGCTATTGTGGTGATTGTCATCGCTGCAGCAATTATCACGCCTACAGGCGACCCATTCACCCTTACGGCAGTTGCCTTGCCTCTCTATGCGCTTTATGAGCTGAGCATCTTCATGATCAAAGAACAGAAAGACGATGATGATGAAGACGAGGAAACCAGCAAGAGTGGTAGCTCTGGTGGCAACAAGTCCGATGGGCCAAAGCCTGCTAAGGAGAAGAAGCCCGATGGCGGAGGCGACCCCGATTCACCCAAAGCTGAGGCCAAAGAGGTGAAGGCGGAGGATAGGGATATCAACGAAACTTTCCGCATTCAGCGCGAGGCTGCCCAGCAAGCCAAGGTGGAAGCCAAGAACAAAGCCCTGCAGGAACGTCTCGACAAGGCTGCGGCTGCCACAGGTGTGGCTGGTGCTGCGGCTGAAACGGCTGAAGCTGCCGAAGTTGCCGAGGGTAAGGTGAAGGAGCTGACTGCCAATACCGACCCATCGGTGAAAGAGGCACTTGCTGAAGCTTCTGTCGCAGGCAAGAAGGTGGTGAAGAAGAAAATCCGCGAGCCTCGCATGGTCATCATCAACGATGAAATCTTCTGGGAAGAAGGTCCCGAGATTGAAGTGGAAGAAGAGGTTCCTGATACTGAAGCTGAAGAACAGAAGGCCGAAGAACTGCCTGCTGAGAATGCTCCTGCGGCAGAGGAAACTCCTGCAGAGGATGTTCCTGTAACAGAAGATTCTCCAGCGGCAGAGGAAACTCCTGCAGTAGATGAAACACCAACAGTTGAGGAAACATCAGTAGCAGAAGAAACACCAGTAGTTGAGGAAACGCCAGCCTCTGAAGAAGCTGCTGCTAAACCTGCTGCTGAGGATACTCCTGCTGTAGAGGAAACCTCTTTGCAGGATCCTTACCAACAGGAAACCGTTCACAATCCCGAGGCCTTGCAGTCACCTTATTACGACGATCCCGAGGCGATGCCCGACCTCAGCAACTACTATGCCGAGAACCAACGTCAGATAGCGGAGGAAGAGGCTGCCGAAGCAGTTACCAAGTCGGTGGATGAGTTGACAAATGCCATTTCATCTGTGGCAGAAACTCCATACAGACCTTCTGTTCCGTTAAGTCAGTCCAGCATCGACATTGTGGAGCAAGCCCGTATGGCTGCCGAGAACGCCCGCAAGGCTGCCGAGCAAGCCGTGAAAGCCGCTCAGGAAGCTGCCCGCATAGCCGAAGAAACAGCCAAGGCCGCCGAGGAAGCTGCCAAAGCTGCTGCCGAACAGGCTGCCAAAGCTGCTGCCGAAGCTGCCGCGAAACCTCTCATCGATGTCAGTGGCATCCGCTATGACTACAGCCGATTCAGTCAGTAATTAAGATTAAAGAAATATCATGGAAGAAGTATTAGCTTATTTGAAGGAGTGTGGCGCCTTCTTTCTCGCCACTTGCGAGGGTAATCAACCCCGCGTGCGCCCCTTTGGCGTAGCTGAAATCATCGATGGCCGTCTCTATATCATGACGGGCAAGGTAAAGAATGTGTTCAAGCAGCTGGAAGCCAACAGCCAGTTTGAGATTTGTGCCATGAAGGCCAATGGTGCCGAGTGGATGAGACTCTGTGGCAAGGCTGTCAACGACGATACCCTGGCTGTGAAAGAGCAGTTCCTGGAACTGAACCCAGAGTTGAAGTCGATGTACAAGGCCGACGATGGCAACATGGCTGTGCTCTACATCACCGATGCCACCGCCACCTTCTATTCCTTTACCGAAGCTCCCAAAGAGATAACTTTCTGAGTTTTGTAGGTAAACTTAAATACAGGGGTAGTCATAAAGGCCACCCCTGTATCTGCTTTGTAGATGATCATGTCAACCTGGAAGAATGAAATGACTATGCAAGCTCACTCACCGGAAAACGAACATCGCTCATCAATCGTCAATGAGTATTATGAGCCAGAAGCAGCCACCAACTTCTTCGATGAATTGGAAGCTGCCGTTGGTCTTGTGCCTGACTATCGCAAGGTTTACCAGCTTTATAATCAAATATTTCAAAAATTCTTGAATCAGCAGACCAGTCAGGCAAGGTTGAATTTCGGTGGTGCGTTCGCCAAAACCGATTATCTCTTGAAAGAGCATGACGCCTCACGCAAACTGGTCAAAACCACCAACGATGCGAGGGTGCGATTGAGGAAACATGCCGAACTGCCTGAATCCGATTTGCAGCAGTTCTGCCTGGTCGATTTGATGTATCTGTGCCAGTTCATTGCATTTATCTGCGAGTGCAATATTCCAGAGTCGTTGCTCGTTCTGTTCCCTACAGAGAAAGTGCCTACGTTTACGCCTATGTTGGTGGGCGAATGCACGAGGGCCATCGTCGAGCAGTGGGATGATGATTATCTGTATGTTCAGACAGAAGAAAGCCTTGATGAGAATCTGACTAAGGTGTGTTATGCTCACGGCAATACGAATTACAACTACGACTGGACTTACCTGAGGAATTTGTTCTATCCAGGTGCTCAAATCAATCTTGTTCGCCCCAGATTGGAAGATGGTGTGATTTATCCAGAACTGATCATCTTTGAGCCCGATTATCTGGTTAACATCTCAACGGTTGCCCACTGTTTCACCAATTATGCTGATTCAGCATTGGTGGAAATCATCAAGAAGTTGGAACCGTCAGTTCCAAAAGAGCCCATCGTGTTGGGTAATTTGGCTGGACAGCTGCTGGATGAATCCATACATCAATTGCCGAATACCCATTCGTATGCGGATAGTGTCAGGAAGTTCTTTAAAGACAATGCCATCTCGCTCCTGACGGCTGGTATCGGTCCGGAGTTTCACAGTGAAGCACAAAAGCAGAAACAAAACATCATGCAGGCCATGCAAGTGTCTTTGCCAACAGCCTTGCATCGATTCAACTCGAAGGAAGGGTTGGTGGAGCCGTCGTTCTTCTCTGAAATGCTGGGCTTACAGGGTCGTATGGACTATCTCCAGATGGATTTTAAGGTGTTGTTAGAACAGAAATCGGGTAAGGGAGCATTTCCCTATGATAATTTCACCACTCCTCGTCACACAGACGAACATTATGTGCAGCTCCTGCTTTACATGGCTCTCATCCGTTATAATTACAAGGAGATTTATGATAGTAACGGAAAGGAGCTGCATGCTTTCCTGCTTTACTCCAAGTATCGTGACAGCTTGCTGGGACTTGGCTTTACTCCTCAGCTCATCTTCGAGGCAATCAGAATCAGAAATGAAATCGCTTGGACGGAACTGGTTTATGCTCAGCCTGATGGATATCGGATGCTGGATGAGCTGACGCCTGATGATTTCAACCTGAAACAAGTGAAGAATAACCTGTGGGTTAATTATCAGAGACCTCAAATTGCCGAAATCTTGGATCCCATCCATCAAGCTTCGGCATTGGAGAAAGCCTACTATTACCGTTTTCTGACATTCATCTCCAATGAGCATGTGATGTCGAAACTGGGCAATAGAACGAAGGAGAGCTCAGGATTTGCGGCTACCTGGCACGATTGCCTGTCGGATAAACTGGCAGCAGGAAACATCTACGACAAGCTGACGCTTGAATACCCCAATGCCGATACGGAGGGCAGCATCAAGTCGGTTGTCTTGAAATTCGCTGAAACGGAAGACAATGACATGTCGAACTTCCGCACGGGCGATATTGTCATGCTCTATCCTTATGTGAAGGATAAGGAGCCTGATGCCCGTAAAACGATGGTTTTCAGGTGTACCATAGAGAATATTCAAACCGACAGGATCTATCTGGCACTTCGAGCCTCCCAATCCGACAACCGTGTGTTTGTGAAAGAACAGGGTAAGCTGTGGGCCATCGAGCACGACTTCATGGAATCTTCCTATAACGCATTGTACAAAGGCATGCAGTCGTTCCTGAATGCGCCCAAGAGCCGGAGGGATTTGCTGTTGCTTCAACGCGAGGCTGAAACAGACAGGAATGTTGTTCTGAGAGGTGATTATGGCGAGTATTTCAATGATATTGTTCTGCGTATCAAACGGGCGAAAGATATGTTCCTGCTGATAGGTCCTCCTGGCACTGGTAAGACATCATACGGGCTTCTCTATACCGTGATGGAGGAATACCAGGAACCAGGTTCCACCATCCTGCTGCTTTCATATACGAACAGGGCTGTCGATGAGATATGCAGCAAACTAACAAAGGAAAAGATTGATTTCATCAGATTAGGTGGGTCAATCAACTGTGCGGAGGAATACAGAAGTTGCCTGCTCAGTACTATTGCTCAACAGGTATCTACTTTGCAAGAGCTGAAGCAAAGAATCGATGCAGCACGGATATTCGTCGGCACCACTACCTCCATGAACAACAACATCGCTTTGTTCAGTCTGAAGCAATTCAGCTTGGCTGTCATTGATGAGGCTTCACAGATTCTCGAACCTCATTTGATGGGACTCCTGAGTGCTAAACACAATGGTGTTCCAGCAATCCGGAAATTTGTGCTGATAGGCGACCACAAGCAGCTTCCTGCCGTTGTGCAGCAAGGTGTCGATGTCTCTCGGGTGGATGATGCTTTGTTGAACGGTATCCATCTCACCGATTGCAGATTGTCCTTGTTTGAGCGCCTTCTCAAATACTATTATCACAACCCGAATGTTACTGCTCGACTGGTGAAACAGGGTCGTATGCATCACGATATTGCCTTGTTTCCCAACTATGCTTTCTACGCCAACAAGTTGGAGGAAGTTCCTCTGTCGCATCAGGTGGCCGAACTGCCTGTAAAGGGCGAGGGCAGAAATGGCATAGAAGATTTGTTGCGAACGCGGCGAATTGTATTCATTGCATCTGAGGCACCCGTTAAGGTAATATCCGACAAGGTCAATCAGACTGAGGCCGACATGATAGCCGCTGTTGTCTGCAAAATCTATGAAATAGAGAAGGATCATGGCTTCAGCGTGAATGATACAGTGGGTGTGATTGTGCCTTATCGCAATCAGATTGCCGCTGTTCGGAAGGCTATCGATAGGGTTGGCTTGCCGCTGCTGCACGATATCACCATCGATACGGTGGAACGTTATCAGGGCTCTCAGCGAAAATACATCGTTTACGGTTTTACCATTCAGAAGTACTACCAGTTGAATTTCCTGACAAACAACGTTTTCGAGGATGAGCTGGATGGATGCATCGTTGACCGTAAGCTGAATGTGGCGATGACTCGTGCGGAAGAGCATCTCATCATGATTGGAAATGCCGAGTTGCTGGCAAACAACTTTACTTTCTTCAAACTCATGGAGTTTGTTCGTAGCAAGCATGGTTTCTTCCGCATCGGGCGTGACGAATTCGTTGCTGGCAGTTTTGATGTTCCACCAGTTGCTGCAGATGAACTGGATTTGAGCGAGGCTACTTTCACGGTCTCTCCCCAGTTCGACAAAGCCTTTGAACATCATGTGGTTCAACCCATTCAGGATGATCCTGACACCCAATGGCCTTCTCTCATCTTCGGGCATGATAAGGATACCAATCTGACTGAAATCGGTTATGGCAGAATAGACTTCACCAACCAGCAGCTTTTTGATGAAAAGATCAAGGATCCTAAGTATCAGGTGCTCATTTATTGCTATTACATCATGTGGCAACACTACTGTAGCAGTCGTAACATCTACACCAGTTTCAGCGACTCGATTTCATCGTTGATTCGCTCTGTAAGCGGTAGGGTGCAGATGATTGACATGGGTTGCGGTCCTGCCACTTGTGGCATCTCGTTTGCCGAGCTTTTCAAGTCTGAGGCTCCCCTCATGCTCTATACAGGCATAGATGTTTCCATCGAGATGAAGCGGATGGCCGAGAAGCTGCTTGACGATGTGTTCGGTCAGACGTTGCATTATCAGCTGAAAGAGTCGTTCAGCGAACTTGATACAACGTTTTGGGATGGTTGTTCCGAACTTCCTTCGTTGGTTGTCATCAACATATCCTACTTCTTCTCTAACGTGCAAGCCATGTTTGCGGAGCGCCTTGCCATGCAAATCAGTGAGGTGATGCAGCGTTATCCGCTCAATCGATACCTGTTTGTTATCCAGCATTCCGATATCGACAGGAATCTGAACTCTTTCCATGTGTTCAAGCGGATTCTCAAGCCTCTTGTAGTATCCGTAAAGAGCACCAACTCCTGCTTCTCCTATCAGCTGAACCATAAACAACGCACCCTCGATTTCTGCTACGACATCTGGATTGGTAAGTAAAATATACTTTTAATTTCATCATTTCAAAGATCGCTTAAATTGGTTAAACTCAATTATCTCGTTGCCTTTAGAACCCATCATCCATCCCAACATGTTTTGCAATCCTACTTAGTGCACATCGAGGCTTGCTTTGAGCTCACAGATGGATGTCATGTCCTAACGACGGTGCAACTGTTGTGCAAGGCGAACGCAGAGCCGAACTTGTTCGAGCTATGCTGAGCCGCAGCTAACAGTCGCCCTTGCATCCAATTGCAAGGGCAAAGGTATATAAAAAAACATAAACTACCAAATATTATGATATAAATCCTTCAAAAATTACAAGATTGGGGCGTTTTTTGCATTTTGGGTGATTTTAGGGGCTCAAAAATGTAAACTTCCTATAGGGGGCTATATAGACATCATCGATAGCATCGACAGAGCTACTTTGAAGCCAAAATATGTCTCTCTAACTAGCGCGCAAAATTTTTCTAGTTAGCGCGCAAAAATAAGGCTGTTTAGAAGCATTAGGAAAAGACAAAGAGAGTGTCATGAGTGTCAAGTGTCATGAGTGTCAATAAGGATTTTGAAATTCACCCTCAAAAATTGCCACAATAAGTATATATTTATATATACTTATTGTGAGCCAGAAATGACCTTCTTATCTGCCATTTTTGATTTTCTTATTGACACTCATGACACTTGACACTCATGACACTCAAACAAAATCCCCGCAGTCCATAGTGGAAAGCGGGGATGACTGTTTTTCAGATGTTTAACTGTTAATACTCAAACATCTTGATGCGGAAGATGCCTACTTGTCCTACTGGAATAGTGGCTACACTGAAGCTGGTTTCGTCGCCATTTAGGCGATGACGCAGCTCATTTCCATTAGCATCGTAGGTGATTTTATCTACAGAAGCATAAGAAATATGCTCTGCTTTGCTCTTAGAACTCTTACTGATAACCACTGAAAGTCCGCCAATACCACCAGCCACGAGGAATTCATCCTCACCAGTCTGGATAATCAACAGGCCTGCGGCCACATCCGACTGCTTCACTTCGTCCATGGTCATACCAAACAGGTTTTCAGCACCTTGGGTGGAAGAACGCATAATGGAGATGGTGTATTTGCCCATATCAACCTTATCGGTTGCCTTGCCTTTATGGATAAACAGACCATCCATCTGATCGGTGTATTGGTACTTCAATATCTCTGGCATGATGTGTTTCAAGGCTCCATAAGCCAACTCAATGGAGTTGTCACCGGCTGCGGCATTGTTAAAGTACCAGTTGCCATCGATGCCGAAAGGTGAGTAGCACAAGGCATCGTACTTGCCGTAAGCATAGAACGAGCGTGCTGCAGCACTCGGGTCAACGGTGGTTTCAGGAATGAACAGCGGGTTGCCCGAGAACTTGTATTCTTTGGCTACAAAGTCGAAGTGATCTACAATATAGATGTCGGGCGCGAACAGATCTACTTCAGGAGCAGCTGCACGCCACACATCGAACGTGTGGGCAAAGGGAGCTCCAGAAGGATATTTGCCTGGCTCGGCACCCGTTTCCTGTTTCAGCCAG
>CACZRQ010000199.1 GCA_902783615.1 uncultured Bacteroidales bacterium
GTTGTCATCGGCGAGTTCCTTCATGTTGTCCTTAAGTTTGGCACAACGTCCATTGCCCCAAAAGATGTAGGCATTGCCATCAGATGCCTGAAGCACACAGGGATCGATGCCATTGATGCCTTTGATAGGCTCTGGCTCAGGAATGAAAGGGCCTTCTGGATTGTCTGCGATGGCTACACCAACAGCGAAGCCACCACCTGCAGCAGGAGCAGATGGGAAATAAAAATAATACTTCCCGTTTCTGTAAACACAATCAGGTGCCCACATCGAATAGGAATCAGGTCTCACCCAAGGCACCTTGTTCTGGGTGACAATCATTCCATGGTCTGTCCAATCTGTCAGATTCTCTGAAGAAAAGACGTGGTAGTCTTCCATGCAAAACCAATCTTGACGCTGTCCCACAGGGGGCTTAATGTCATGCGATGGATAAAGATAGACCTTGCCATTGAACACACGTGCCGTCGGGTCAGCCGAGAACAGGTCACGTATGACAGGATTTTGTGCTGCGCTGTTTAGTGCCAATAGCAACAAAGGAGTAAATAAAAATTTTTTCATTAATTAGGTTTTATAACAGTAAATAGTATTTCATACGTCCTCACAATAGGTGGACTTCTCTGTGCAAAGGTACGGACATTTCACACAACGCTTATTCCATTCTTGTTTCACAAACTGTTAAATTTGTAACATACTTCAATTTATCCTATATCCCTTACCCTGAAAGAAGTAAAATAAACTTAAAAATCCATGTTACGAAACGTGAAAATCGACTTTATATCCTTTTTTCTTGCTAATTTTGCAGCCAAATTCAGAATCCATGAATATAGGTAATCGTGATGGTGAAGATTAACTTCAAGGTCATACTGATGCGACTGGCGATGCTGTTGGCTATCCTGCTCATGTCGAAATCGTTTTGTCAGGCTCAAGAGATAAGATCTGACAGAACTACTGAGCGTGCTATGACAGGTGAGCCTATCTTCTCGCATGGCATGTACTACACGGGTATGGTGGAGTATGATGGTGAGATGATTCCAAGTTTCCTTTTTGCCGATTACTATGTGTTTGGAAATCTTGTGTTCAAAAATGAGCGTCAGGCCAAGAAGTATTATAAGATTGCCGCTAATATCAAGAAGGTCTATCCCATTGCTTGTGAAATCAGAAGAGAAGTGGACATCACTGTCGCCCATATGGATTCATTACCAACCAAGAAAGAAAAGGATGCCTATCTGAAGCAGCAAGAGAAAGATTTGAAAGCAAAATACTTCCCTCGGTTGAAGAAACTCACCTTTGCCCAAGGCAAATTGCTGATTAAGTTGGTTGACCGCCAGTGTGAAATGACAAGTTACAACCTCATCAAGCAATTTATGGGCTCATTCAAAGCTGGTTTTTATAATGCCTTCGCTTCCCTCTTTGGAGCCAGCTTGAAGAAAGAATACGATCCAGATGTGGATGACCGACTCACAGAACGTGCCATCTTGCTCATCGAAAGCGGACAGATGTAAGTTATTTGCAACTTTACCATTTACAATTTACGATTGGGAATGAAGAACCGTAAGCTGAAAATCACAGAGATGGGACGCATGAATGTGGACGAGTTCCGTGCGTCAGAGAAGATGCCACTCATTGTAGTGCTCGATGATGTAAGGAGCATGTACA
This sequence comes from uncultured Bacteroidales bacterium, assembly GCA_902783615.1. GTDB lineage: Bacteria > Bacteroidota > Bacteroidia > Bacteroidales > Bacteroidaceae > Bacteroides. The sequence continues at coordinate 1,654 of CACZRQ010000199.1, forward strand.
ATGTAGGGAGTGTTTTCCGTACATCAGATGCCTTTCGTGTGGAAGCCATCTATCTGTGTGGCATTACTGCACAACCTCCTCATCCTGAAATTCATAAAACCGCTTTGGGGGCTGAAGACACAGTCGAGTGGAAATATTTCCCAACAGCTCTTGATGCTGTGGCTGCTCTCAAAGAGAAAGAATACATTATATATAGTATAGAACAATGTGAAGGGGCAACGATGCTACAGACCCTCTTTCAAGGTATATCATCAGGGAACAAGCCCAATGGCGCTTCCTCCCAGATAAAGGAGAAGGTCTCTAAGTATGCCATCATCCTTGGCAACGAAGTGAAAGGGGTGCATCAAGAGGTCGTTGATGCTTCTGATGGTTGCATCGAGATTCCTCAATTTGGTACCAAGCATTCCTTGAACGTCAGTACGACTGCTGGAATCGTGATTTGGGAGTTTGCCAAACGTCTGTTAATGAATTGAGGAGTTGACCGCAGTCAACTCCTCTTCCACTATTTCATATATATTTTTCTGGACGTGCCGTCAGGGCTTTTTTCGATACACATGCCATGAGGACTGTCCAACTGTCGGCCTTGCAGATCGTAGTAGGTTTTAGGACCTTCATCGTTTGGCACCATCAAGTTGGTGATAGCCGTTTCACTATCGTCTATCATAAAGATGTAGGTGTTCAAACTGCGGGCAGGCATATCAACAGTGAGAATATCCATAGGCTCATCAATTGTAATGGGTTGTTCCTGACAGAGGTTCTCGGTTTCATTGCCAGTTGACAGCAGATGTGTGCCGCTCTTCACCTTGTAGGGAAGTCTGAGCCTCAGGTTGTAACCAGTCTTCGTGGTGTCGATAGCCATGACAATCAGTGAATCACCTTTGATATATGCCGAAAACTCCATATCGGCCTCCGATCCTGAAGTCATATCGCGTGAGGTGGCTAAGCGCGTGGAGCCTGTGACGTGCTTGGAGAAGTGGGACATCACATAGGCACGAGGCAGCAACTTATTCTTTGTGTTTTTCATGTCGCCGACATTATACTTTGTCTCACCTGTGCCAACGAAGGCCCAATGTGCACGCATATACCA